>DASXAI010000591.1:0-2398 GCA_036406775.1 Acidimicrobiales bacterium | reverse complement strand
GCTATGTCCGGTGGCTGGGTGACATCCTCACGGGCGATCTGGGGAACACGTTCGTCTCGAAGCGTTCGATCGCGTCGGAGATCGGGACCCGGCTCCAGGTCACGGTGCCGCTCGTCCTCATGGGGATGGTGCTGGCCGTCGCCGTCGCGCTCCCGCTCGGAGTGATCGCCGCCGTCGGCCACCGCAAGGCGCTCGGCACCGCCGTGTCGGCAGTGGCCCAGCTCGGCATCGCCATCCCCGCGTTCTGGGCCGGGCTCATGTTGATCACCCTCGTGGCGGTGCGGTGGGGTCTGCTGCCGGCGGGCGGGTTCATCCCGTGGGACGAGTCACCGTGGGAAGCGTTCCGCTCGTTGCTGCTGCCGGCCATCTCCCTCGCCATCGTGCAGGCCGCCATCCTCACCCGCTACGTCCGCTCGTCTGTGCTCGAGGTCATGCGGGAGGACTACATCCGCACGGCCCGGGCCAAGGGGCTGTCGCAGGGCGCCGCGCTGCGCCGCCACGGGCTCCGCAACGCCGCCATCCCCGTCGTCACCGTGCTCGGCCTGCAGTTGACCGCCCTGCTCGTCGGCGCCGTCGTCATCGAGAACGTCTTCACGCTCCCCGGGTTGGGCAAGCAGCTCCTCGACGGCATCAACAGCCGCGAGATCATCCTCGTCCTCGACATCGTGATGATCCTCGTCGCCGCCGCCCTCGTGGTGAACCTCATCGTGGACCTGCTGTACCTCGCCATCGACCCGCGCCTGCGGCGGCCCCGGCCATGAAGGGCCGCTGGAACGCCGCCACCGTCGTGGGGGGCGCCCTCGTGGCCGCCGTCGCCGTGACAGCGGTCGTCTCGTGGTTCTGGACGCCCTACGACCCCGAGGCCATCGACGCCAGCGCCCGCCTGGCCCCGATGAGCTGGTCGCACCCGCTCGGCGCCGATCGGTTCGGCCACGACGTGCTCAGCCAGATCATGGCCGGCGCCCGCGTGACCCTGCTGGTCGGCGTGGTGGCGGTCGGGATCGCGGCCGTCATCGGCGTGCCGCTGGGCGCCCTGGCCGCCATGCGCGGCGGCGGACTCGGGGAGACGGTGATGCGCGCCAACGACGTCGTGTTCGCCTTCCCGGCCGTCCTCCTCGCCGTCATGCTGGCCGCCGCCTACGGGGCGTCGACCCTCACGGCCATGATCGCCATCGGCGTGGCCAACATCCCGGTCTTCGCCCGGCTCACGCGGGGCGAGACGCTGCGCGTCATGTCGAGCGAGTACGTGCCGGCGGCCCGTGGCGCCGGCCGCGGTTCGTTCGCCATCTTCGGCCGCCACGTGGTGCCCAACATCGCACCCGTGCTGATCGTGCAGGGGACGGTGCTGTTCGCCCTCGCCATCCTGGCCGAAGCGGCCCTGTCGTACCTCGGCCTCGGCACGCCGGCGCCCACGCCGTCGTGGGGCCGGATGCTCCAGGAGAGCCAGACGTTCTTCGGCTCTCGCCCGACCCTGGCCTTGTTCCCCGGTCTCGCCATCGCCCTGTCGGTGCTCGGCTTCAACCTCCTGGGCGACGGCCTCCGCGACGCCATCGACCCCAAGCTCCGGGTGGTGCGGGCATGACGGCGGCGCTGCGTCCGACCACCGCCTTGCTCGACGTCGAAGACGTCCGGGTGACGGCGGGCGACACCACCATCGTCGACGGTGTCTCGTTCGCGCTGGCGCCCGGCGAGCGCGTCGGGCTGATCGGGGAATCCGGCTCGGGCAAGTCGTTGACGGCCCTCGCCGTCATGGGCCTCCTGCCCGAGGAACTGCGGGCCACCGGGCAGGTGACGTTCGACGGCCGCGACCTCATGCTGTTGTCCGACCGCGAGCTCGGTTCCCTGCGCGGCGACCGCATCGCCATGGTGTTCCAGGAGCCGATGACGGCGCTCAACCCGCTCATGCGCGTCGGCCGTCAGGTCACCGAGACGCTCAGCCTCCACCGGGCTCTTCGGCGGAGCGCGGCTGACAACCGCGCCCTCGAACTGCTGACGCGCGTCGAGCTGCCCGACCCGGAGTCGGCCCTGCGCGCCTACCCGCACCAGCTCTCGGGCGGGCAGCGCCAGCGGGTGATGCTGGCCATGGCCCTGGCGTGCGATCCCGCCGTGCTCATCTGCGACGAACCCACGACGGCGCTCGACGTCACTGTCCAGGCCCGCATGCTGCGGCTCATCGACCGCCTCGTCGAGGAGGAAGGCAGCGCCCTGCTCTTCATCACCCACGACCTCGCCGTCGTCTCGGGCCTGTGCCAGCGCGTCCTCGTGATGTACGGCGGCCACATCGTGGAGAGCGGCCCGACGCGAGCCGTGTTCGCGGCTCCGCGCCATCCCTACACCGTCGGGCTCCTCGACGCGTCGGCGGCCACGACCGACGCCCGCCGGCTCGACGAGCGAGGGC
>DASXAI010000590.1:0-5788 GCA_036406775.1 Acidimicrobiales bacterium | reverse complement strand
CGGCGGCGGGTTGGGACCGGTGAAGGCGTCCGTCGTGAGCACGACCCCGACGACATCCTCCTTCGGGTCGTTCGCCCACGAGCTACCGAGGCCGCCGGCCCAGCCGTAGCTGCCGATGCCGGGGGCGAGGCCGGTTGTCCGAACTTGCACGCCGACGCCGAAACCCCAACCTTGGGAGCGATCGGATGACGGTCCGGACGCGCCGAGGTCGACGCCGATGTGGTCGGTCGTCATGGCGTCGACCGCGGCCGGGACCAGCAGCTTCGAGCCGTCGGGCTGGCGGCCGCCGGACAGCAGCATGCGCCCGAAGGCGTGGAAGTCGTCGAGCGTCGACACCATGCCGCCGGCACCCGACGGGAAGGCCGGCGGCGTGGTCCACTGGCCGTCAGGCGGGTCGTACACCGTTCGCTCACCCGTCCCTGGATTCACGCCGTAGCAGCTGCCGAGCCGTTCGGAATGGGGCGTGGCGAAGCCCGTATCGACCATCCCGAGCGGTTCGAGCACCCGCTCGCGCAGGAACACGTCGAGCGGCTGCCCGGCGGCTCGGGCCACCAGCACCCCGAGCACGTCGGAACCGGTGTTGTAGAGCCAGCGCTCCCCTGGTTGGTACAGCAGCGGCAGCGTCGACAGCCGGCGCATCCATTCGTCGGGCTCGGGTGGCACCTGGGGCGCCGGTGGGCCGCTGCCCATACCGAGCTCGTTCATCGCCTCGAGCAACGGCTGGGGCCACGGCGCTTCGAAGTCCATACCCAGTCCGAGGCGGAACGTCAGCACGTCGCGCACGGTGATGGGTCGGCAGGCCGCGACGGTCTCACCGTCGATCGGGCCTCGCGGGTCAACGAGGACGCGCCGCTCGGCCAGCTCGGGCAACACGTCGTCGACGGGATCGTCGAGCCGAAGCTTGCACTCCTCGAGCAGGAGCAAGGCGCCCACGGCGACGACCGGTTTCGTCATGGACGCAATGCGGAAGATGCTGTCCCGACGGACCGGTTCGGCCTGACCGCGCGTCAGCTTCCCGGCGGCGCCGACCTCTACGTCGTCGCCTCGAACGACGAGCCAGGCCACGCCGCCCACGTCGTCACGATCCACATGGCCGGCCATGACCTCGGCCAGCCGCTCCAGTCGGGCGCGATCGAATCCAGTCACAGAGGTAGGACGGGCCGACGAGCCCGAACTCATCGAACGTGGGTCGGGTCAGTCAGGGGCGGCGACGTAGGCGCCGAGCAGATCGCGGGCCGAGACGACACCGACGAGGTGGCCGCTGTCTTCCACCAGGACATGGCGGACGTACTGCTCCATCATGAGCTCGCCGACCTGGGCCACGGTGGCCGTGGTGTCGCACCACACGAGCCGCGTCGTGGCCATCTCACTGACCAGGGTCGTTCGCGGGTCACGGCCCAACGCCATCGCCCGCACGAGATCGCGCTCCGAGAGGACGCCGTCGACGTGCTCGAGCGAGCCGACCACCAGGAGACCGACATCGTCGGCGACGAGCCGCTCGGCCGCTTCGTGCAACGTCACGTCGGGCGCCACCATGGCCACCACGTCGCCCGTGAACAGGCGCACCGACGCCGGGCCACCGACGAACGCGGGCCCTCGAGCACCACTCATGGCCCTGAGCTTCGCGCGAAAGCGCCAGGAATTCGATGGCGGCTCGGGGGGCGAGTCGGCTCAGGATGCGGAATCCGCATTGCTGGCCGACGCGTCCGTACCGAGTCGGTCGCGGGGGCGGACTCGGGAGACGACGACGGCCACGACGGTCACGAGGTAGAGCTGACCGATGAGTGCCTCCAGGACAGCGAAGGCTCGCCCCAGGTTGGAGGCGGCGCTGAGGTCCCCGTACCCAGTCGTGGTCTGGGTGATGAACGAGAAGTAGAGGTAGTCGGCGCTCGTGGCCGAGGCGGTTTGGGCGAAGAAGGGGGTATCGCCGATGCTGCCGACGGCGGTGTAGGCGAACCCCCACATCAGGCCGAGCAGTACATAGATGCAGAGCGCGGCCATGACGGTCTGCACGTCGATCACTCGCCGTCGCACGATGGTACGGGCGATGGCGATGGGTGCCAGTGCGACCAGGGCGGCATCCAGGATGGCGGCGGTGCCGTCTCCCGATCGACCGAGGCCAACGACCGACAAGGTGGCGATGATGGCCAGGGCCACGATCACGCTGGCGACACGGCGCAGACGCGGCGGCGCGTCGGCGGCGAACAAGCCGGCGAGCAGGGTGGTCCCGGTGAGGGCGACGGTGACCGGCCGCAGCCACTTCGAGGAACTGCCGACCATCAAGACCACAAAGGTGACGAGGAGGAGGAACAGCACCAGTCCGAACCGGTACTCGGCGCGAGCGAGAAAGCGAGCGCGGCGCGGATGCTCCGTCGACACGATGAAAAACCGTAGATGGCCGCGGCCCTGCCGCCGCGTCTTCTCGACAAACGCCTCTCGTTTCAGCCAATTCGGATGATGCCGCCGGCGCCGGAGATCGCGACGATGGATGAGCCTCTGTCAACCCTGGCAGCTGGCTCCAGCGCTCGCCCGGAGCTCGATCGAGAAGGACAGGATCCATGGCCGACGACACCCCCGTGCTCGACACCCTCGCCGACATCACCGCTACCGCCGTCGAGCACAACACGCTCGACGGGCGCGAGCTGATGCTCGCTCGCCTTGCCGCCCTCGTTGCCGTCGACGCCCCGCCGGCGTCCTACCTGCTGAACGCCGGCACCGCCGCTGACGTGGGCATCACCATGGACGACGTTCAAGGTGTGCTGATCGCCGTCGCTCCCCTCGTCGGCACGAGCCGCGTCGTGGCCGCCGCCGGCAACATCACGCGGGCCCTCGGCTTCGCCATCGCCGTCGTCGAGGCCGAGCTCGAGGACGCCGACTAACTCGTCACTCGACCGTGGCGGCCTGACGCCGGGCCGCCACGGACAAGGCGTGGAGCTGCGCCGCCGTACCGATGGCGATGAGGATCTGCCCCGCCTTCATGACCGTGTTCGCCGCCGGCGTCGTAAGGAACGTCCCGTCGTGATCCCGCAGGGCGAGCACGAGCGCGCCCGTTCTGTCCCGCACCATCGCCGCGCCCAGACTGACACCCGCCAGAGGTGAGTCGCTCGCCAGCTCGATCTCTTCGAGCCGGAGTTCCATGCCCTGTTCGTGCATGACGACATCGAGGAACTCGGTGACGTGGGGACGGATCACGAACGCGGCGATGCGGGCGCCACCGATCTCCTGAGGATTGACGACCCGATCCGCTCCCGCCCGCTGGAGCTTGGCCGCGCTCGACTCCTCACGGGCGCGCGACACGATGAACAGGTCGGGGCGCATGGACCGGCCGGTCAGCGTGATGAAGACGTTGGCGGCATCAGTGGACACGGCGGCAACGAGGGCCGCGGCCCGCTCGATGCCGGCGAGCCGCAACACGTCGTCGTCGGACGCGTCACCAGCGACGTACAAGTGGGCGCCGATGGCTGCGATCCGGTCCGGGTCGTTGTCGACCACCACGAGACCCTTCTCGGCTGCCTCCAGCTCTCGGGCGATGGCCCGTCCGACGCGACCCCAGCCGCACACGATCACATGACCGTGCAGTGTCCCGATGCGCTTGTCCATACGTCGCCTCTCCATCACTGAGCCGAGGTGGCCTTCGAGCAGCAACTCGAGCGAGACGGTCAAGGTGTAGAGCGCGGTGCCGACGCCGCCGAGGATGAGGATGATCGTGAACACCTGGCCCGGGGCGTCCAGCGGTTCGACCTCACGGAAGCCGACCGTCGTGATCGTCGTGACGGTCTGGTAGACGGCGTCGAGCACGCCGAACCCGAGCACGACGTAGCCGACCGAGCCCACCACGATGATCCCCACGAGGGCGGCCACACCCACGGCCACGTGTCGCGACCGCCGGATGAGTCCGCTGGCCGAAGCGTCCGTCGACCGCACGAACGTCAGTCTTGTCGCTTCGGCTCTCCGCCCCGGTCAGGGTCCGATCGGCGGCTTCGATGGCACTTGGATGACTACTGTCGGGCGTGCCGGGTACCGACCCGCGCGACGCTCGGCCCCGAACGATGCCCCCACCGACCTCCTCTCGAACACCGCGGCACCCGGGGCGGCTCTTCGCCGCGGCCACGGTCGCGGCGCTGACCGTCGTGTCGCAGGCTGCTCCGGCTAGCGCCCACCCGAGCACGACGGTGGTCAACACGGTGGCGGGCGCGCCGCAGATCGGGCTGATCGGCGACTCGACCCTCGCCGGTGTCCGTTGGTACGGCCAGTACGGCAAGCTGCAGACGTACAGCTACGTGTTCGACGCCGAATCGTGCCGCCGGACGCTCGAGCCGTCGTGTTGGAGTCGGGAGGGCTACCGACCGGACACGGCGCTGCAGACCATGCAGCGCCTGTCGGGCAAGTGGGGCGACGTCCTCGTCATGATGGCCGGTTACGACGACTCGAGCTATCTCTTCGACGACGCCATCGACGCCATCGTGGCCGAGGCCCGCCGTCAGGGCATCGGCCACGTCGTGTGGCTCACGTTGCGGACCGAGGGTGTCAGCTACGAGGAGCCGCTCCATCAGGCCAACGGCCGCACCTATCGCGAGAGCAACAGAGTCCTGCTGTCCCGGGCCGCCCGTCTCGGCGGCTACCTCCAGGTCGCCGACTGGGCCACGCACTCCGTCGACCACGCCGGCTGGCTCGAACCTGACGGCGTCCATGTCACGAAGACCGGCGCCGAGGCGCTCACCGCCTTCATCGCCGACCAGGTCGGCCGAGTGCTCGACGGTGACACGGTGACACCCGCCGAGCCGCCCTGGTATCCGCTGGTCGAGGGGGACACGGGCGACGCCGTGGTCCGCGTGCAACAAGCGCTCGTTGGGGCCGGAATCGACGTGAAGGGCGGCGCCGACGGCACCTTCGGACTGGCCACGACACAGGCCGTTTCGGCGTTCCAGCGCCAGCATGGGCTCGACGTCAGCGGCGTGGTCGATCAGAGGACGGCCGTTGCCCTCGGGCTTCGCCAGGGGCCGCAGGCGGCGGCCAGCGCCACCACGACCGTCGCCGTCAGTACGGCCCCGGCCGCCATCAGCACGCCCGCCACCTCACCAGAAACACAGGCGTCGAGCGGCGGCATGACGTCGGCGCTTCCGTGGCTGGCGCTCATCGGGGTGAACGTCGTCCTCGCCTGGTACGTCCGGCGGCGGCTGCACGTGCGCCGCCAGCGTCTCGCGGCGTCCTCGCTCGAAGACGGTGAGGCCGACGCCGACGCCGACGGGCCCGATCGACGTGACCCGGCGGCCCACTTCGTCGACTGAGCGGGGCGCAAACGGGTCAGGAACGTACGAGCCGCTCGACCGCCCGGCTCGCCTCGGCCACGAGACGGCCTGCCTCGTCTCGATCGCCGCTCGTGACGGCGCCAGCGACGCAGTGGTGCAGATGGTCGTCGAGCAATTCGAGGGCGACGCTCTGCAGGGCGCGCGTCGCCGCTGACACCTGGGTCAGGACGTCGATGCAGTAGGTGTCGGCCTCCACCATGCGCTGCAGGCCGCGGATCTGTCCCTCGACGCGGCGCAAGCGTTTGAGCAGGTCGTCCTTCGAGGCGGTGTACGCGGGCATATTGCGCAGGATACCACAGGGGGGTATGGTTCAGGGCTCCGACACCGCCGGGCGACGCTAGATTCCTGCCGCCCCCGATGACGCGCTCCGATCCCATCCTGGCCCTTGCTCGCCGGCTGTTCGGTTACCGCTCCCTCCGCCCTGGACAGCGCGAAGCCGTCGAGAACCTGACGAGTGGCCGCGACACGCTCGTCGTCAT
>DASXAI010000589.1:0-7124 GCA_036406775.1 Acidimicrobiales bacterium | reverse complement strand
CGGCGTGAGGTGGAGGCCGTCCCACGTGAGGCCGCCCCCGCGGGAGGCGGCGTTCCAGTCGGCCAGCACGAGCTGCGGCCAGCGGGCCGTGGCCGCGCGGAGCTGGTCGTTGGCCCCCGGGTAGTGGTCCGCGATGTGGTTCTGCTCCCAGACCGACACGATGTCGTGCTCGCCCAGGGGCGGCTCGCGCAACGTGAGCCAGAAGACGTGCTTGGCTCCGGCGTCGGTGAGCCGGGTCATCATCTGGTCGATCCACCCGTCGAACAGCGGCGGGTTCCAGACCGGGTAGTTGTAACCCGTCCCGACGATGGCGGTGGCGCCGATCTCGCCCCGGTGGGCCCACGCCAGTTCGGCGGCGTCGCTCGTGAAGATGCCTTGGTGGCCCACGATGGTGACGTCCCGTCCGGCGAGGGCGGCGTGCACGGCCGAGGCGGCGCCGAGCGCCACCGAGTCGGCCACCATGAACACCCGCGTGTCGGGCGCGGCGCCCGCCGGGGATCCGAGCGGGCCGAGCCCGACGCTCGCAGCGATGGCGCCCATCACTACAAACACTCGGACCAGGGCCTTCATGGGCCCGAACAATGGCACATGGTTGTGTGACCGTGCCGGGGTGCCGTGTACCGTCACACCTGCACGAGCTGCTCGAGGAGGGCGCCGCGACCATGGCGCAGACAACGACAGAGCTGAAGCGGGGACCGGTCAGCGGCACCGCCATGGAGGCGCCGGGCCGGCGCCGGGCCCCGTTCTTCGTCGAGTTCTACCGGTCCGCCGTCGGCAAGAAGTACGTGATGGCGATCACGGGCGTGATCGGCATGCTCTACGTCCTCTTCCACATGCTCGGCAACCTCAAGATCTACTTGGGGCCGGTCGACATCAACCACTACGGCGAGTTCCTGCGCGAGCTGTTGGTGCCGATCGCGCCGCGCACCGTCGTGTTGTGGATCCTGCGCACCGGGCTCATCGTGGCGTTGATCCTGCACCTGCACGCCGCGTACTCGCTGACGGTCATGAACCATCAGGCCCGTCCCGTGAAGTACCAGAGCCACCGCGACTACGTCGCCGCCAACTTCGCCAGCCGCACGATGCGGTGGACGGGCATCATCGTGCTGCTCTTCATCGCCTTCCATCTCGCCGACCTGACGTGGGGCTTCGCCAACCCCGACTTCGTGCGGGGTGAGCCGTACCAGAACGTGGTGGAGAGCCTCACCCGCGTACCCGTGGCGATCATCTACATCGTCGCCAACATCGCGTTGGGCATCCACCTGTTCCACGGCGCGTGGAGCCTCTTCCAGTCGATCGGCAGCAACAACCCGCGCTTCAACGAATGGCGACGATGGTTCGCGGCGGCCTTCTCCACCATCATCGTCGTGGGCAACGTCTCCATCCCAGTGGCCGTGATGGCCGGCATCGTGAGTTAGTGAGGAGGCGACGATGACCGACAGGCTCGACGCCAAGGTCCCCGAAGGGCCCATCGAGGAGCGCTGGGACAGCTACAAGTTCAACGTCAAGCTCGTCAACCCGGCCAACAAGCGCAAGTACGAGATCATCGTGGTGGGCACCGGACTGGCGGGAGCGTCGGCGGCTGCGACGCTGGCCGAGCTCGGTTACAAGGTGAAGGTCTTCACCTTCCACGACTCGCCCCGGCGAGCGCACTCCATCGCCGCCCAAGGCGGCATCAACGCGGCCAAGAACTACCGCGGCGACGGCGACAGCATCTACCGCCTCTTCTACGACACCGTGAAGGGCGGCGACTACCGCTCCCGCGAGGCCAACGTGTACCGGCTAGCGCAGGTGTCGGTCGACATCATCGACCAGTGCGTGGCCCAGGGCGTCCCGTTCGCCCGCGAGTACGGCGGGCTGCTCGACAACCGCAGCTTCGGCGGCGCCCAGGTGAGCCGCACGTTCTATGCCCGCGGCCAGACCGGCCAGCAGTTGCTGCTCGGCGCCTACCAGGCCCTCGCCCGCCAGATCGGCCTGGGCACCGTGGCGCTCTACAACCGGTCCGAGATGCTCGACGTCGTCGTCGTCGACGGCCGTTGCGCCGGCATCGTCGTGCGCGACCTGCTCACCGGCGAGGTCACGTCGCACTCGGCTCATGCCGTCGTGCTGGCGACGGGCGGGTACTCCAACGCCTTCTTCCTCTCCACCAACGCCATGGCGTGCAACGCCACCGCCATCATGCGGGCCCATCGGCGCGGCGCCCTCATGGCCAACCCCTGCTTCACGCAGATCCACCCCACGTGCATCCCGGCCAGCGACGAGTTCCAGTCGAAGCTCACGCTGATGTCGGAGAGCCTCCGCAACGACGGGCGCATCTGGGTACCGAAGAACCCCGACGACACGCGCCGGGCCGATCAGATCCCCGAGGACGAGCGCGACTACTACCTCGAGCGCAAGTACCCGGCGTTCGGCAACCTCGTGCCGCGCGACGTGGCGTCGCGCAATGCCAAGAGCATGATCGACGCCGGCAAGGGTGTCGGCCCGCTCAAGAACGGCGTGTACCTCGACTTCACCGAGGCGATCCAGCGTCTCGGGAGGAACGTCATCGAAGAGCGCTACGGGAACCTGTTCGAGATCTACGAGCGCATCACTGACGAGGACCCCTACGTGGTGCCGATGCGGATCTATCCGGCGCCCCACTACACGATGGGCGGCCTGTGGGTCGACTACGAGCTGGCCACCACGGTGCCCGGACTCTACGCGATCGGCGAGGCCAACTTCTCCGACCACGGGGCCAACCGGCTCGGCGCCTCGGCCCTCATGCAGGGCCTGGCCGACGGCTACTTCGTGCTGCCGTACACGATCGGCAACGACCTCGCCCCCCGGCTCAACCAGAAGCCCGTGCCGACTGACCACCCGGCGTTCAAGGCCGTCGAGGCCGACGTCCGCGAACGGTACGACGGCTACATCGGCGCCAAGGGCACCCGCTCGGTCGACTACTTCCACAAGGAGCTCGGCCACATCATGTGGACGTACTGCGGCATGGAGCGGACGCGGGAGGGGTTGGAGAAGGCGCTGTCGGAGATCCCGGCGCTGCACGACGAGTTCAAGAAGAACCTCCGTGTGCTCGGCACCGGTGAGTCGTTCAACCAGAGCCTGGAGAAGGCGGGCCGCGTCGACGACTTCTTCGACCTCTCGATGCTGATGTGCGCCGACGCGCTCCACCGCAACGAGTCGTGTGGCGGCCACTTCCGCGCCGAGTACCAGACCGAGGATGGCGAGGCGCTGCGCGACGACGACAACTACTGCTACTCGGCGGCGTGGGAGTGGACCGGCGATCCGCGTGAGGAGACGCTCCACAAGGAGCCCCTCGAGTTCGAGTACGTCCACCTGACCCAGCGGAGCTACAAGTAACGATGGCCAAGACCCTCAACGTGACGCTGCGGGTGTGGCGCCAGAACGGGCCCGGCGATGCCGGTCACTTCGAGACGTACGAGGCCGAGGGCATCAGCGACGAGGCGTCGTTCCTCGAGATGCTCGACATCGTGAACGACCGGCTCACCGAGGCGGGGGAGGAGCCCATCGCCTTCGACCACGACTGCCGCGAGGGCATCTGCGGCTCGTGCTCGTTGATGATCAACGGCCAGGCCCACGGCCCGCAGCGGGCCACCGCCACGTGCCAGCTCCACATGCGCAAGTTCAACGACGGCGACATCATCGTCGTCGAACCGTGGCGAGCGCGGGCCTTCCCGATCATCAAGGACCTCGTGGTCGACCGCAGTCCTTTCGATCGCATCGTGGAGGCGGGCGGCTTCATCACTGCACCCACCGGCGGCGCGCCCGACGCCAACCTCACGCTCATCCCGAAGGTCGTGGCCGACGCCGCCATGGACGCGGCCGAGTGCATCGGCTGCGGCGCGTGCGTGGCGGCGTGCCCGAACGGCGCCGCCAACTTGTTCACGTCGGCCAAGGTCGCGCACCTCAACCTGCTGCCGCAGGGGCAGCCCGAGCGCTACCGCCGGGTCGAGGCCATGGTCGACACCATGGAGGACTACTTCGGCTCGTGCACCAATCACGGTGAGTGCGAGATCGCCTGCCCGAAGTCGATCTCCATCGACTTCATCGCCCTCATGAACCGCGACTACCTCAAGGCGAAGTTCAAGAACCGCCGGCTGCTGGCCCGCACCTGAATCGTTCTGACGCGTTTTCGCGACCTTTACGTCGCCTATCGCGCACTAGTTGGTTGTGATGGTCGTCTCGTACCGGTTGGTGGCGGCCACGTCGCCGGCGAGGAGCTCGAGGTCGAGCGTGAGCGTGCCGCCCACGTCGGGGACGACGAAGGACGCGGTGCCGATGCGGATGCACCCGTCGGCCGGCACGTCGCCGCCCCAACGCCACCCGTGCTGGCCGCCGGGCCAGGCGAGGCGGGCCACGACCTCGGCCCCGTCGAGGGCGTACCGCAGGTCGGACACCACGTGGACGTCGAGGGCGAGGGCCGTGCCGGGGACGACGCGGTGCGGCATCCAGTCGGCCACCACCACGACGGGCCGACAGGCGTCGGTGAGGGCCTGGTAGGCGAGCTTCGGCGCCCGGTCGTGGCCGAGCAACGCCCACGTAACAGCGGGATGGGCGTCGGCCAGGGAGCACACGGTGAAACCGCCCGTCGGCCGGTACTTCAGCCGGCGCAGGGTCTCGACTTGTTGCTTCACCAGCCGGGCCTGGTATTCCTGCGTGGCCCGGCGCCAGTCGTCGAAGCGGCCGAACTGGAACGGCGGGACCCGGCGGGCGAACACGTCCGGTTGCAGGCAGTGGTGGGCGGCCATACGGATCCAGTCGAGATCGGGCCACTCCTCGGGCGCCATGAAACGCGCGTCGTCCGGGACGGACTGGGCGCCGAGCTCGGCCACGAACCGCACCATGCGGGGGATGGACGCGGCGAAGCCGCCGAGGTCGGGCATCTCGCCGTAGTACCAACCGAACCACAGATGACTCGACGTGCCGTCGAACTGGGGCGGGTGGGGCGCGATGCCTGAGTGGGCCACGGCGGGGCGGCTGGCGTCGGCTCGTTCGAGCGCCCGCTTCACGGAGCGGTCGAGGAACGTGCGGTTCCAGGTCGGTAGCTCCTGGCCGACGATGTAGCGGGCGCTGCGGACGTCCTCTTCGGCTGCCGAGCCGTCGACGGCGATGGGCTCGTTGTGGCCGCACCACAGCACGACCGACGGGTGGTGGCCGAGGAGGTCGACCGCCTCGAAGGCCTGGCGCACGGCCTGGCGGCGCACGCTGCGGGCGTAGCCCCACTGCAACGGGAGGTCCTGCCACACGAGGACACCGAGTTCGTCGGCGGCGTCGTACAGCTCGGGCCGCGTCACGTGGGCCCGGACCCGCACCAGGTCGAGCCCGGCGTCGCGAGCCAGCAACACGTCGCGCCGGAGATCCTCGGGCGTCGCCTCGGCCAGATCGATGCGCGTCGGATTGAGGTTGACGCCCTTGGCAAAGAGGCGTTCGCCGTTGACGTGGACCACCCAGTCGCGGAGCGCGACCTGACGGAAGCCCGTGCGCGTGGTCCGAGCGTCGCTCACTTCGTGCTCGACATAGACCCACACCGTCACCGACGACAGGTGCTGCGGGCCGAGCGACCACGGCCACCACAGGGCGGGGGTATCCACGCCGAAGGTCCACTCGACCCGGTTCGTCCCGCGAGCGAGCGGGAACTCGCGCTCCCGCTCGACGCGGTCGTCGACCATCGTGCGGACGCGCACGGTTCGCGACTGGTCGCTGTCGAGCTCGGCCCGTACCTGTAGTTGGGCCCGGTCGGCATCCGCCTCCTGGCACAGCACGCGCAGTCGCCCGATGCGGACCGGACCCGTGCGTTCGACGCGCACCGTGCGCCACAGACCGCCCGGGTTCCACGCCGGGTCGAGGGAGTCGGAGTGCTGGAAGGCACCGGTGACGGCGCGTTTCTTGGTTCGGTCGCCCGGTGGTGAGCACGTGACCTCGACGCCGAGGACGTGCTCGGGCGCCAGGCGTGCCAGATCGGTGATCTCGTAGGCGTGAGGGAAGAAGTAGCCCTCGGGGTCGCCGAGGTAGGCGCCGTCGAGCCACACGTCGCCTTGGTAGAAGAGGCCGTCGAGGATCACCCAGTGCCGGGCGTCGTCGACGCCGGGGTCGAGCTCGAAGCGCGTCCGGTAGATCAGCGGGCCGTCAGTCTCGGCGAAGGCCGGCGTCGATCGCCAATGACCGGGCACTTCGATCGGCTCCCACCCGTCGTCGTCGAAGTCGAGGGCGAAGGCGCTACGGCGCAGATCGTCGTCGGCGATGGCGGCGCGCCAGGTGCCCGACAGGTCCATGTCGACGGCACTTTACGGTCCGACCCGACCAGAAGCGTTGGGTGGGGCCGGCGGTAGGGTGGCCCGCATGTCCTCGCGCCCCGCCACCCTCGGTCAGCTCCGTGAGTCGGGCTGGAAGTCGGTCCCGGTCAAAGAAGAGGTCCGGCGCAACGCCGTCCGCAAGATCGCCGAGAGCGATCCGCTCTTCGAGCACGTGCTGGGCTACGAGGACACCGTGTTCCCCCAGCTCGAGAACGCCCTTCTCGCTGGGCACGACATCATCTTCCTGGGTGAGCGGGGCCAGGCCAAGACGCGCATGATCCGCTCGCTCGTGAACCTGCTCGACGAGTGGATGCCGATCGTGGCCGGCTCGGAGATCAACGACGACCCGGAACACCCGGTGTCGCGCTACGCCCGCGAGCTCGTGCACGACCACGGTGAGGACACACCGATCGCGTGGGTGCATCGCGACGAGCGCTTCGGGGAGAAGCTGGCCACGCCCGACACGTCCATCGCCGACCTCATCGGCGAGGTCGATCCCATCAAGGTGGCCGAGGGTCGTTACCTGTCCGACGAGCTCACGCTCCACTACGGGCTCGTGCCTCGCACCAACCGCGGCATCTTCTCGATCAACGAGCTCCCCGACCTCGCCGAGCGCATCCAAGTCGGCCTCCTGAACGTCCTCGAGGAGCGCGACGTCCAGGTGCGGGGCTACAAGATCCGGCTGCCGCTCGACATCCTCCTCGTGGCGTCGGCCAACCCCGACGACTACACGAACCGGGGCCGTATCATCACGCCGCTCAAGGATCGCTTCGGCAGCCAGATCCGGACGCACTACCCGTTGGCCATCGACACCGA
>DASXAI010000588.1:0-3587 GCA_036406775.1 Acidimicrobiales bacterium | reverse complement strand
GGCTGTGCCGTGCGGCGAGGGGCCGCCGGAGTACCGATTGTCGAGCGGCAGCGAGTAGGAGCCGCCCGAAGCGAGCAAAGCGAGCGGAGGCCGGCGACGAAGATGCAGCGGCGGAACTCCAACCCACCCAGCGGTAGCGTGATTCTGATGATCGATCAAGCCGTGCTCGAGCGTGTGCTGTCCTCCGCCCTGCGTCGCGGGGGTGAGTTCGCCGAGGTGTACGCCGAGGACAAGCGGTCCTCGTCGGCCCATCTCGACGACGGCAAGGTCGAGCAGGTCACGTCGGGGCGCGACCGGGGCGCCGGCATCCGCGTCGTGGCGGGCGACACCACTGGCTATGCCCACACCGCCGACCTGTCCGAGGCCGGACTCCAGGCCGCGGCCGAGGCCGCGGCGGCTGCGGCCCGCAAGGGCGGCGGCGGTTCCAACGTCGTGGCCCTCGACCGCCGGCCCACCCGTCCGGTGAACGAGGTCGAGACCTTTCCCGAGACCGTGGCCAAGGCGACGAAGGTCGATCTGCTGACGAAGGCCAACGACGCCGCCCGCTCGATGTCGGGTGCGGTCGTCCAGGTGTCGGCCGGGTACGGCGACAGCCGGCGCCGCCTCCTCGTGGCCAACTCCGACGGGCTGCTGGCCGAGGACGACCAGGTGCGCACCCTGTTCCGCATCAACGTGGTGGCGTCGGGCGACGCCGGCCTCCAGACCGGGTACGAGTCGATGGGCCACACCATCGGGTTCGAGCTGTTCGACCGGCGCGACGTCACCGAGCTGGCCCGCCAGGCGGCCCAGCGAGCGCTCACCAAGCTCGACTCGCGCCCGGCGCCGTCGGGCCAGATGCCCGTCGTCATCAAGGCCGGCAGCGGCGGCGTGCTGTTCCACGAGGCGTGCGGTCACGGGCTCGAGGCCGACCTCGTGGGCAAGGGCGCCTCGGTGTTCCGCAACCGCGTCGGCGAGCAGGTGGCGGCGCCGTGGATCACGCTGGTCGACGACGGCACCATGACGGCGGAGTGGGGTGCCATCTCCATCGACGACGAAGGCCACCCGTCGCAGCGCAACGTGCTCATCCAGGACGGCGTGCTCACCGACTACATGTGGGACTTCCTGCGGTCGCGCAAGGAGGGCCACGCCCAGAGCGGCAACGGCCGGCGCGAGAGCTATCGCGACCTCCCGATGGTGCGCATGACCAACACCTTCGTGCTCAACGGAACGGAGGATCCGGAGGCCATCATCCGGGCCACCGATCACGGCGTGTACGTGGCCCAGCTCGGCGGGGGCCAGGTGAACACCGCCACCGGCGACTTCGTGTTCGGGATGACCGAGGCCTATCTCATCGAGAACGGCGTGCTCACTGACCCCATTCGCGAGGGCAACCTCATCGGCAACGGGCCGCAGGTGCTGAAGGACATCGACCTGCTCGGCAACGACTTCGCCATGGGCAACCCGGGCACGTGCGGCAAGGACGGCCAGGGCGTGCCCGTCGGCGACGGCCAGCCCACCCTGCGGGTCAAGGCGCTCACGATCGGCGGCACGGCGGCATGACGGAACTGCTCGACATCGCCCGCCGCGTCGCCGACCAGGCCGGCGCCGGGGAACAGGTGGAGGCCTTCGTCGCGCGCGAGCGCGACGCCAGCGTGCGCGTGTACGAGGGGGAGGTCGAACACCTCACGTCGGCCCAGTCGGAGGGCATCGGCGTGCGCGTCATCAAGGACGGCCGCGTCGGGTTCGCCTACGCCGGCACGCTCGACGACGACTCGATCGCCGAGGTGCTGGCCGAGGCGCGCGACAACGTGGCGTTCGGGACGCCCGACGAATGGGCCGGCCTGGCCACCCCGGACGGCGTGCCGCCCGCCGACGTCGATCTGTGGCGGGAGGCACTGGCGTCGTACCCCTCCGACTCGAAGGTGGCGCTGGCTCTCGACCTCGAGCGAACCACGCTCGCCCTCGATCCGCGCCTGCGGGTGGAGGACGCCAACTACGCCGACGTGCTCGCCGAGTCGGCCGTCGCCACGTCCACCGGCATCGCCCAGGCGGGCCGGGCCACAGGCTGCTACGTCTCGGTGAGCACGATCGCCGACGACGGCAGCGAGACCCAGACCGGCTTCGGCTTCTCGGTTGGGCGCGCTCCCGACGACATCGACGTGGCCAAAGCGGCCGCCGACGGTGCCGACCGGGCCGTGCGGATGCTCGGTGCCACCAAGCCGGCGAGCCGCAAGCTCACCGTTGTGTTCGATCCGTTCGTCACGGCGCAGTTCCTCGGCGTGCTGTCGGCCACGCTCAACGGCGAGTCGGTGCTCAAGGGCCGCTCCCTGTTCGCCCACCGGGTGGGCGAGGAAGTGGCGGCGTCGCTCGTGACACTCGTCGACGACGCCACCAACCCGCTCGCGTTCAGCGCCACCCCGATCGACGGCGAGGGTCTCGCCACCCGGCGTTCCGTGCTCATCGAAAACGGCGTCCTCCAGCGATTCGTCCAGTCTTCCTACAGCGGGCGGCGCAGCGGCACCGCCTCCACCGGGAACGCCACCCGGGGCGGCTTCAAGAGCACGCCCGGCTGTGGCTGCCTAGCGCTGTCACTGACGCCGGGCACGCGCGCGCAACCGGAGCTCGTCGCCGCCATCGACGACGGCGTGCTCATCCAGATGGTGCAGGGCCTCCACTCCGGTGTGAACCCGGTGTCCGGCGACTTCTCCACCGGCGCCTCGGGCCTGCTCATCTCCGGCGGCGAACTGGGCGCCCCGGTGCGCGAGTTCACGATCGGCTCCACCATCCAGCGCATGCTGCAGGACGTGGTGGAGATCGGCGGCGACGTGGAGTGGTTGCCGATGAGCGCGGCCGGGGTGAGCCTCGTGATCCGCGACGTCACCATGAGCGGCGCCTGAGCCCATCCGCCGAAATGGGTCGGATGACTCATGAACGCGGCAGCGGCGTTTCCTACCGTCACCCGGGATGCCGGTCCGTCACTCTCTCGTAGCGCGCGCCCGTCGTTCCTGGTGGGTCCCGGCCCTCGTGGTGCTGGCGATCGCCCTGCCCGTGGTCGTCACCCCTGGGGCGCCCGCCGGCGCTGTCGTGCCGCCGCAGTTCCGGGTCCCGGGGTTCAGCTTCACCCGCACCGACACCGACCTGCCGCAACAGCTCATGGACTTCACGTACCTGCCCAGCGGCCGCATCCTCGCCATCGGTAAGACCGGTTTCATCACCCAGGGTCTGTTCGGCGTGCCCGGCTGGACGAACGTCACCTTCAACGGTCAGCCGCAACTCGCCGTCGTGTCCAACGGCGACCGTGGTCTCACCGGCGTGTCATTGGCTCCCGATTTCGCGTCGACCGGACACCTCTACCTCCTCTACAACTACCAGCAGAGTGGCTGTGCTCCGGCAGAGACACCAGCCGCCAACGGCAAGAACAATGTGTGCGGTCGTCTGTCGCGCTGGACGGTCGACGACCCGAACAACCCGCACAATCTCTCCCAGGAGCAGGTGCTCGTTCAGGGCATGCCGGCGTTCTCGGCGTATGGCGTCATCAACGACTACTCCCACACCGTCGGCACAGTCATCGCGGCACCAGACAACACGATCTTCTTCGGTACCGGCGA
>DASXAI010000587.1:0-6242 GCA_036406775.1 Acidimicrobiales bacterium | reverse complement strand
ACGGAGGGAGCACCGCCCTCGTGGTCCGAGTCTTCCAGGACCCCGCCAATGGTGGCGAAAACGGCGGTGATGGCGGCAACGGCGGCGGCAATGGGGGCGGAAACGGCGGCGGCAATGGCGGTGGCAACGGTGGCGGAAACGGCGGTGGCAATGGTGGTGGCAACGGAGGCGATGGCGGCAACGACCCGCCGGTCAACGCGCCGGGAGACGCGCCCGCGGAGAAGACGACGGTCGCCAAGGTTTCCGTCGGCGGTCTCGAGCTCGAGGCGATCTCGCCCGGTAGCTGGGGGGGCTACCTGACGGCCGAGATCAACCGAGACGATCTCTCAGATGATGTGGCGAAATCGCTGAAGCTGACCACGAGCGATCTCTTCAACCTCGTCGTACGTGACAATTCACCGGGCGGGGCGACGGAATCGTTCCAGAACGTGAGCTTGAAGGACAGTCCGCGGAAGGTGGACACGTACGTCGCCGCCAACTCCTCGCTGGTGACGGTGACGACGGTTCCCGAGTCGCTCAGCGGCGAGGGGACGATCGTCGACGGCTTCACCGACTCCTTGAAGGATCTCCGCAAAGGTGTCGACGACGCGAAGGCCGCCCTGTACGCGCTCCCTCCCGGCACGGCCGACGCCACCGTCAAGGCGGCGGTGGACGCCGTCAAGGCGGCTCAGGCCGCACTCGACGCCAAGGTCCAGGAACACTACGACAATGTGACCGACGGCGACGCGCTGACGGCGGCCTCGTTCACCGGTGACCCGACGAACAAGAAGGGCTTGTATGCCCTCGACGACGCGGACCTCTTCAACCTTCTCGTCATTCCGCCGTACACCAATGCCGATCAGGATGTCGAGTCTGGCCTCCTCGTCGATGCGGCGGTCTACTGCGAGGCTCGTCGAGCGATGCTCCTCGTCGATCCGCCGAGCACGTGGAACAGCAAGGACAAGGCGCTCAACGGCTTCCGCAACGACACGCCACCAATTCCTCGCACCAGGAACGCGGCCATCTTCTTCCCCCGCATCCAGGAACCCGACCCGCTCAACAACGGCGTCCTGGCCGACTTCGTGCCGAGTGGTGCGGTCGCTGGGGTGTTCGCCCGGACCGACACGGACAGAGGTGTTTGGAAAGCTCCCGCCGGCGTCGACGCCACCGTGAAAGGGGCGCTCGCCCTCACCGTCAGCCTCACCGACCTCGAGAATGGCGACCTCAACCCGTTGGGCCTGAACTGCCTGCGTAGCATGCCTGCGGCCGGCCGCGTGGTCTGGGGCAGTCGTACCCTGCGAGGCGCCGACGTGCTGGCTGACGAATACAAGTACATCCCGGTTCGGCGCACGGCTCTCTACATCGAAGAGAGCCTCTTCCGCGGCACGAAGTGGGTCGTGTTCGAGCCGAATGACGAGCCACTCTGGGCCCAGATCCGACTCAACGTCGGCGCGTTCATGCACAGCCTGTTTCTCCAAGGTGCGTTCCAAGGCCAGACACCACGCGATGCGTACTTCGTCAAGTGCGACAAGGAGACGACGACGCAGAATGACATCAATCTTGGGGTCGTGAACATCGTCGTCGGTTTTGCACCACTCAAACCGGCCGAGTTTGTCGTGATCCAGCTTCAGCAAATGGCCGGCCAGATCGAGACCTGATCGCTCGGTGTCGCACTGCAGCCGGCCTCATCCCATCGCATCCACGTACTGAAGAGGAGTCGTCGTGGCGGAGTTCACCGTTAATGCGCAGCGCTTCGATCCCTACAAGAACTTCAAGTTCCGGGTGAAGTGGGACGGGCGGTACGTTGCGGGTGTCAGCAAGGTCAGCGGCCTGAAGCGTACGACAGAGGTTGTGAAGCACGCCTCAGGTGGCGATACGTTCACCCGGAAGTCGCCGGGACGGTCTACCTACGAGGCCATCACGCTGGAGCGGGGCGTGACCCACGATTTGGAGTTCGAACGCTGGGCGAACAAGGTCTGGAACTTCAATTCTGGTCTCGGCGCGGAGACATCGCTCAAGGATTTTCGGAAGGACCTGACGATCGAGCTGTACAACGAGTCGGGCCAGCTAGCGATCGCCTACAAGGTCTACCGTTGCTGGGTTTCCGAATACCAGGCCCTTCCCGATCTCGATGCCAATGCGAACGCCGTCGCTATTCAGCACATCAAGCTCGAATGTGAAGGCTGGGAGCGTGACGTCGACGTGCCGGAGCCGGCTGAGGAGAGCCTCGCTCCCGTTCAGTGACGGCCATGTCGGCATGGGAACGTGACCTCCTCGATACGTGGGAAGGAGCGGCGTCGGAACCGCCCGTGCGCCGGGCGCTCGCGCTGCTTCGCATCGTCGCGTCCGGCTGCACAGAAGACGAGCTGGGCTCGCTGACCGCGAGCCAGCGCGATGCGTTGCTCCTCGAGTTCCGCCGTGACTTCCTCGGCGACGAGGTCGGATGCTGTGCGGACTGCCCCGCGTGTGGGGAGCTGGTCGAGTTCAGCGTGGCAGTGTCGGATCTGCTGGCCGTCTGCTCGGTGGAGCAGAAGGGACTGCCGCCTCTGCGTCTGGGTGACGTCGAGGTGTGGTCCAGGCTCCCTACGTGTCGAGACCTGGCCGAGTGCGTCGACCTACCGCCGGAGCAGCGGGAGCGCGCGCTGCTGCGCGCGTGCATCGAGCGGGTCGAACGGCGAGGGCAATCAGTACCGGTGGCACGGCTCTCGCTCCGGGTCCGCCGGGGTGTCGCTTCATGGCTGGAGCAGTCGGACGCGGCGTCGCTGACGGACGTGCGGTTCAGCTGCCCGAGGTGTGGCGTCGGAACCACCGTGCCGTTCGACGTCACGTCGTTCCTGTTCAGTGAGCTCGCCGATTGGGCCCGTCAGCTGCTCTTCGATGTGCACGACTTGGCGCGCGCCTACGGATGGACCGAGGCAGAGATCCTCGCGTTGCCACCCCGGCGACGGGAGCGCTACCTGGAGTTCGTGCAGGCGTGATCGGCGACTCGGAGTACCTCGCCCGCCTGCTCGACCGGGCCGCGACGCCGAGCCTCACCGTGCGGCCGAGGCCGCGCTCGCGGCACGAGACCTACCGGCCCTCGGAGCCCCGGGCCGCCGGCGCGTACGGCCGGCTGTCGGAGGTGCACGACGACGGCATCCTGACCGTGGTCGAGGGCGGGGAGCGCGTTGACGGTGTCGACTCGGCACCAGGGACGGCCGAACCGGCATCGCTCCGGGCGCCGTCGTCGCCCAGTGGCGCTCGCAACGAAACCGAGCTGACGTCTGCTGGGCGCTCGGCTTCGGAGGTGGTGACGGCGACGAGACGCCGACCTTCGGTGGTTCAGGACGGCCGGCCCGGCCGAATCGATGCCGTGACCATCGAGGCACTCCCCCCTGGATCTGGTCCGCACGCACCTCCCGGCGGGATGGATCGACCGCCCGAGCGTGTAGTCGCTCCGGCGCTCGTCGCGCCGACGGGAGGAGAACGTGGCCGGCGGCCGGCCGACCAGGCGGTCACGCCGACATCGCGTGCAGAGCTCTTCGAGGACGACGCGGCCGAGCGTTCGCTCCCTCGACGGCCGGGTCATCGTCGGGACGGCCGGGTCACGACCGAGCCGACAGCAACGACCGTGAACGTGACAATCGGCCGCATCGAGGTTCGGGCCGTTCCCAGGTCGGCTCCGTCGCTGGCCGCCCGCCAGACTCCAGCGGTTCTCCCTCTCGAGGAGTACCTCCGCCAGCGGGGCCGAGGTGTGCGGCCATGAGCAACTCGCTCGCCGTCGCCACCGTGACTGCGGCCATTCGCCAGCTCCTCGGTACTGCGCCCAACGGCTTCCCCGGCCTGAACGTGACGACCAAGCCGCCGGATCGAGCGCGCGTCGGTGAGAGCGGGAACCAGCTCAATGTGTTCCTGTACAACCTCGGCCCGGACGCGGCCTGGCGCAACGCCGAGCTCCCGAAGGATCGCACCGGAGCGGCCGGCTTCTTTCCTCCAGTGGCGTTGACCCTCGACTATCTCCTCACGGCGTACGCGGCCGATGACGACGAGATACAGGCCCAGACGCTGCTCCTCTGGGCCGTGAGCGTGCTCCACGACTCCGCCGTCCTCGATCGGTCGCTCCTGCAAAACGCCTTGACCGGGACCGATCTCCACCTTCAGCCCGACCGCGTGCGGATCACACTCAGCACCTTGCCACTCGACGACCTGTCGAAGCTGTGGACTGCATTCCAGAGCGGCCTCCGGTTGTCGGCGGCGTACACGGCCTCGGTCGTCCTGATCGACAGCGCGACCACTCGGCCCTCGCCGCTGCCCGTCTTGCGCCGTGGCCAGGACGACCAGGGCGTGCTGAGTCAGGTCGGCATTCCGGCGTCCCTTCATGGGGTCCATCCCGACGTCGGAGTCCCCGGCGTCCTGGTGAGTGCTCGCCTGGGCGACACCCTCATCGTCGAAGGTGCCGGGCTCTCGGCCGATCACCAGTTGCGGTTCCGCCACGCGTCGGCCGGTCTCGTCACCCTGGCGCCAGAGGCGGGATCGACGACGAACACCTTGGCGGTCAAACTCCCGGACGCCAGCGGCGACCCCACCGCGTGGAGGCCATGGGCGCCCGGCGTCTACATGGTGTCGGCGGTCCGCACTGATGCGGACGGCAGGGAGGTCACGACGAATGAAGTGCCGCTGCCCCTCGCCCCGCTGATCACCGTGTCGCCGCCCGCACACGCGCCCGGAGACTTCAGTCTGACCGTCACGTGTCTGCCTCAGGTCCGCGATGGGCAGTCGGTCGTCCTGGTCTTCGGCGAGAACCGCCTTCCAGTCAGCCTCACGTCGAACGCCGGCACGGACAATCCGACCGAGCTGAGCATCGCCCTGACGGGGATTCAGGCCGGCTCCTATGTCGTCCGGGTCCGTGTGGACGACGTCGTGGACAGCCTTCCCATCGCGTCTGCGCCCGGTACGCCACTGACAGCGGCGTTCGACCCTGGCCAGCAGGTCTCGGTGTCATGACGGCGCCCGACGAGCACGTCGACCCACCGAGGGACGAAGCCGAGTCGTGGCATGACGTGAACAACCGGTATCTCGGCGTCTCGCTCCTGTGGTTGCGGCTGTGTCTCACGCGGTTGGCAACGCCGGCGGTGACGGCGTCCGGCGGTGCGGGCGACCGCGGCGCGCCGGCCGTCGATCGTGGCGCATCGAGCCCGACGCCGCCGCCGACTGCAACCCCGGTCCCGAAGAAGCGAGGCTTCTGGCACCGGCGGGGAGAAGTTGCCGACGTGCCGCCCGCTCCGGCAGTCATGCCGGGGGCCGAGACTCCGTCGCCCGTGGCACCCAGGAGAGACACCGCTCGGTCCACCAATGTCGCTCGAGCCGGGCCGTCGATCGACCAGCAGATAGCCGACGCCGCGGCTCGGATGGCGGAACTCGAGGCCACCGCGACAGCGCCCGCACTCGTGTTGTTGACGAAGCGGTTTGGCCTGTCGCCGTTCGAACGTGACGTTCTCCTCCTGTGCATCGCGATGGACCTCGACACGCGAACGGCCGGGCTCTGCGCCAGCGCTCAAGGCGACCCGACCACGCGCTTTCCCACCTTTGCCCTGGCTCTGACGCTGTTCGAGAACCCGGCGTGGGAAGCCCTGGCCCCAGATCGCCCACTGCGCTTCTGGCGCCTGATCGAGGTACGCGGTGGGCCGCTCGAGCCGCTCACGACCAGCCCCCTGCTCGCGGACGAGCGAGTCGTCAACTACTGCAAGGGCCTGAACACGCCTGACGGTCGCCTCGCCGAGCTGTTCGTTCCCTTAGCATTCTCCGCTCCGGACGTGAGCGACGTGGCACCGTCGCAACGTCCGCAGCTCGAGCTGATCGTGCGCCGGCTGACCGGCGAGGGCGACACGGCGCCGCCGATCATCCACCTGATCGGTCCGGACCGCGCCTCCAAGCAGGCTCTTGCTCAGGGCGTGGCCGATCGCTTCCGGCTGCCGCTCGTGCGGTTGCCCGTCGAGTCGCTGCCCACCAGCCTCACCGAGCTCGAAGAGCTCCTGCGGCTACTGCGGCGGGAGAGCGCCCTCCTGCCCGTCGCCCTGTATGTCGATGCGTACGACGCCAACGTGTCCACGGAGGGCGCCCCGCCATCGGTGAACCTGAATCGCGTGCTCGGTCAGCGGGCCGGCGTGACGCTCTTGGATACACGTGATGTGGTTCCCGGCGTCGAGCTCGACACTCTCTTGATCGAGGTGCAGTCGCCGACGCCGGCGGAACAGCGAGATGCCTGGGCGACAGCGCTCGGTCTG
>DASXAI010000586.1:0-3892 GCA_036406775.1 Acidimicrobiales bacterium | reverse complement strand
AGACGCCGCACATGCCGTCGATGGAGATCTCCTCGACCAGCAGCTCTTCCTCGACGAGCTCGTCCTGTTCGGCCTCGTCGACAACGGTGGGGGCGTTCTCCATACCTGGGGAGGTTAGTGGTGTGGTCGCTGTGTATCGTCGCCCGACAGCAGTCAACGACCGGGGGTTCGTATGAAGACGAAGGCGGCCGTCCTCTGGGAGGTCGGCAAGGATTGGAGTGTCGAAGAGATCGAGCTCGACCCGCCCAAGGCGGGCGAGGTCCTCGTGAAGCTGGCGGCGTCGGGCATGTGCCACTCCGACGAGCACCTGGTAACGGGCGACCTGCCGTTCGCGCTGCCCATCATCGGCGGCCACGAGGGCGCCGGCGTCGTCCAGGAGGTCGGCGAGGGCGTCACCTGGTTGCAGCCCGGCGACCACGTCGTGTTCGGCTTCATCCCGTCGTGCGGCCGCTGCCCGAGCTGCTCCACCGGTCACCAGAACCTGTGCGACCTCGGCGCCGCCCTCGGCCTCGGGATGCAGATCACCGACGGCACGGCGCGCCACCACGCCCAGGGCAAGGACATCGGCCTGATGTGCCTCCTCGGCACCTTCTCGCACCACACCGTGGTCAACGAGGCCAGTTGCATCAAGATCGAAGACGACGTCCCGCTCGACCGGGCGTGCCTCCTGGGCTGCGGCGTGGTCACCGGCTGGGGCTCGGCCGTGTACGCCGCCGCCGTCCAGCCGGGGGAGACGGTGGTGGTGGCCGGCATCGGCGGCATCGGCGCCAATGCCATCCAGGGCGCCAAGCTGGCCGGGGCCAAGCGGATCATCGCCATCGACCCGCTCGAGAACAAGCGCGAGAAGGCGATGGACTTCGGCGCGACGCACACCGCCGAGTCCTTCGATGCCGCGCTACCGCTCGTCACGGACATCACGTTCGGCACGATGGCCAACAAGGTCATCCTCACCCTCGGGGTCGGTAATGGCGAGCTGTTGGCGTCGGCGCTGGCGCTGGCGGCGAAGGGCGGGCGGGTCGTGGTCACGAACGTCCACCCCGCCACCGAGATGACGGCCAACGTGAGCCTCCTCGACCTGACGTTGATGGAGAAGCAGGTCGTCGGGTCGCTGTTCGGATCCGGCAATCCCCGCTACGACATCCCGAAGCTGCTCGGCCTCTACCGCGAGGGTCAGCTCGACCTCGACGGCTTGGTCAGCCGCACCTACACACTCGACGAGGTCAACGTCGGCTACCAGGACATGCGCGACGGCAAGAACATCCGCGGCGTCATGGTCTACGAATGAAGACACGCGCCGCCATCCTGTGGGGCGTGGGCCAGGACTGGAGCGTCGAGGAGGTCGAGCTCGACCCGCCCAAGGAGGGTGAGGTCCTGGTCGAGATGAAGGCCGCCGGGCTCTGTCACTCCGACGAGCACATGGTCACCGGCGACATGGTCGTGTCACAGGATCTGCGCCAGCTGTTCGAGTTGCCGGACACCTTCCCGCTCATCGGTGGGCACGAGGGCGCCGGCGTCGTGCAGGAGGTCGGCCCCGGCGTCACCACCCTGAAGCCGGGCGACCACGTGTCGGCCTCGTTCATCCCGTCGTGTGGCCGGTGTCGTTACTGCTCCACGGGTCGCCAGAACCTGTGTGACCTCGGGGCCGGCGCGCTCAATCGGGGCCAGATCCTCGACAACACGTCACGCCACCACGCCCGCGGCCAGGACATCGCCATCCTGGCCAAGCTCGGCACGTTCAGCGAGCACACGGTGGTGAACGAGAAGTCGCTCATCAAGGTCGACGACGATCTGCCGTTCACCGCCGTCAGCCTGGTGTCGTGCGGCGTGGCCACCGGCTGGGGTTCGGCCGTCGAGCGGGCCGGCACGGCGCCGGGCGACACCGTCGTCGTGGTCGGCATCGGGGGCATCGGGATGAACGCCGTCCAGGGGGCCAAGATGGCCGGCGCCCGTCACGTGATCGCCGTCGACCCCGTGGAGTTCAAGCGCGAGAAGGCGATGGAATTCGGGGCGACTCACACGGTGCCGTCGATCGAGGAGGCGCTCCCGTTCGTCACGCAGCTCACGTGGGGTCAGATGGCGGACCGGGTCATCATGACGCCGGGCGTGATGTACGGCGATCTCATGGCGGGCGCGCTCTCGCTCACGGGTAAGGGCGGGACCTGCGTCGTCACCGCGGTGGCGCCGATGACACAGACCGAGTCGTCGGTGAACCTCTTCGAGCTGGCCATGTGGAACAAGGAGATCAAGGGCACGATCTTCGGCTCCCTGAACCCACGCCGCGACATTCCGAATCTCCTGTCGATGTACCGCGAGGGTCAGCTCAAGCTGGACGAGCTCGTCACCCGCACGTACCCGCTCGACGACATCAACGCCGGCTACCAGGACATGCGCGACGGCAAGAACATCCGGGGGGTGATCACGTTCTGACGGACGGCGCCCTGCTCGACCGCTTGGCCCCTCGGGTCGTCGGGCGCCGGCGGGAGCTGGAGATCGTCGTGGCGGCCCTGGCGGCCGGGCGCCACATCCTGCTGGAGGGCCCGCCGGGCACGGGCAAGTCGACGCTGCTGCGCGCCGTCGCCGACGAGCTCGGGATCGGGTTCGAGTTCGTCGAAGGCAACGCCGAGCTGACGCCGGCCCGTCTCGTCGGGCACTTCGATCCGGCTCGCGTGCTGGCCGAGGGATACGCGGCCGAGATCTTCGAGGATGGCCCGCTCGTCGCCGCCCTGCGCGACGGCTCCCTGCTGTACGTCGAGGAGATCAACCGCATCCCGGAGGAGACGCTCAACGTCCTCATCACCGTGATGAGCGAAGCCGAGCTGCACGTGCCGCGGCTCGGACGGGTGGCGGCGGCCCCTGGGTTCCGGTTGGTCGCGGCCATGAACCCGTTCGACGCGGTGGGCACGGCCCGGATCTCGTCGGCCGTGTATGACCGCACGTGCCGGCTGGCCATGGACTACCAGGACGTCGCCGACGAGACCGCCATCGTCGCGCGGGAGGCGGGCGAGGCCGCCGCCGACCATGTGTGGCGGGACGGCGTGGTCGATCTCGTGCGCCGCACGCGGTCGCACCCCGACCTCCGCATCGGGTCGTCGGTGCGGGGCGCCGTCGACACGGTGGTGGTGGCGGCCCGCTTGGCCGCGCTGCGAGGCGCGCCGCCGTCGGACCGGCGCGTCGGTCTGGATGCGGCCCTGGTCGCGTTGTCGGGCCGGGTGCGGGTGCGGGAGGGCGCCGGGCGCAGCGCCGAGGACGTCATCACCGAGCTGTGGCAGGCCGTGTTCGGGGGGGCCGACACGGGAAAAGGCGGCGCCCCGGTGGGGGCGACCGGGACCTCGCCGACCAGCTGATCAAAGAAGGGGCGGCCGCCGACGCCGCCATCGCCCAGTCGGCGCGGCGGACCGTCTCCCGGCGGGAGCTGAGCCGGCACGAGCGCTTCGAGGAGATCTCGCCGGAAGTGGGTCAGCTCGACGAGGCGGCGCTGTCCGACGCGCTGGCCGACGACCCGGACGAGGCGCTCGGGCTGCTGGCCGACCTCACCGGCGCCACCGACGAGCGGCTGCGAGCGCTGGCCCGGCGCGTCGCGGCCCGGCTCGTCGTGGACCTGGCCCGGACCGGGCCGGCGCGCCGGCGCGGTGTCGGCAAGGTGCGATCGCTGCCGTACCGGCCCGACGGCGGCGACATCGATCTCGACGCCAGCCTCGAGGCGCTACTCGGGCCGGGCGCCGTCGACGCCGAGCAGTTGCGGGTGCGGTCGTGGGTGAAGCCCGGGACCGCGCTGTGCCTCCTCGTCGACCGCAGCGGGTCGATGGGCGGCGCTCCCCTGGCCACGGCGGCGGTGGCGGCCGCGGCCGTCGCCATGCGGGCCCCGACGGATTACAGCGTGCTGGCGTTCGGC
>DASXAI010000585.1:0-3633 GCA_036406775.1 Acidimicrobiales bacterium | reverse complement strand
CGGCGTGCCGACGATCTCGATGCCGGCGTCGGGGAAGCGGATGACGGCCCGCTCGATGACCCTGGTGCCGAGCACGAGGGTGTGGTCGTGCTCGGGCCGCCCGAGCGGTTCGACCCGGCCGTCGAGCCAGACCCGTTGGCCCTCCTCGAGGACGCGCTCGCCACCGTCGCGCTCGTGGCATATGGCGAAGATGCAGTGGTCGTCGAACTGCATCGGCGTGTAGTTCCACATGCCGCTGAACACGTGCGCCCCCTGCCGGATACCGTCGGACTCCGGTTCTCCCACCGGCCGCACGCCCCACGAGCGATCCCGTGAGCCCTTGCACCGATCGGGCGTGACGGTGTAGTCGGTGCCGCCGACCGACAGCGTGCCGCGCCACGTCCCCATCTGGGCGAGGCGCTGCGTGTCGAACAGCACCCGGCCGTGGCTGCGGAGGAACTGCCGCGGCTCGGCCGCCACCGGGCCGTGTCCCTCCCACGTCACATCCATCGCCACTGAGTGCCCGGTCGGCTCGACGATCACGCGGAGCCGCCGCAACGGCTCGAGCACCTCGACCCGGAACGGGCCGACGGCGCTGTCGATGCGGTCGGTCAGTGGCGCCGACGCCCGCACGATGTGCTGCTCGCCGCCGACTCTCATGTCGACGAAGGCGTCCTTCACGCCGAGGTTCGGGTACTGGCCGAGGCCCACGATGGCGAAGTAGTCGTCTGACGACGGGTGGAGGTTGAAGTAGTAGCGATCGTAGAAGTTGCGGTCGCTGGTGGCGACGTGGCCGATGAACTCCGACGCCTGGTGCACGGGATAGTCGTCCCATGACGACACTGTCATCGCGCCGCCTCCTTGCGCAGCTCGTACTTGAGGACCTTGCCGCTCGCGTTCAGGGGTAGGGCGTCGACCACCCGGACCTGGCGTGGCACCTTGTAGTTGGCCATCTCGGCCCGGCACCACTCGACGATGGCGTCGGGATCGACGGTGGCGTCACGGCGGGGGACGACGAAGGCCACGCCCACCTCGCCCAGGCGGTCGTCGGGCACGCCGACGACGGCGACCTGAGCGACGGCCGCGTTGCGCATGATCATGTTCTCGATCTCGGCCGGGTAGGCGTTGAACCCGCCGACGATGAACATGTCCTTGGTGCGATCGGTGATGCGCAGGTTGCCACGTTCGTCCAGGATGCCGACGTCGCCGGTGTGGAGCCAGCCCTCGCCATCGATGGCGGCGGCGGTGGCGTCGGGATCGCCGTAGTAGCCCGCCATCACGTTGTAGCCGCGCGCCACCACCTCGCCCGGTGCATCGGGCGGTTGCGGCGTGCCGTCGCCGCTGACGACCCGGAGCTCGACGCCGGGGATGGCGCGGCCCGACGTGGTGGCGACGGTCTCGTCGTCGTCGTCTCGGTGGCACATCGTCACGACGCCCGTCGACTCGGTGAGTCCGTAGGCCGTGAGGATCGTGGTGAAGGTCAGCTCCTCGCGCATGCGCCGGATCAGCTCGACCGGCACCATGGCCGCGCCGGTGACGGCGAGCCGGAGCGACGACAGGTCGTGACGGTGGAGATCGGGATGGTCGAGCAGCGTCTGGTACAGCGTGGGCGCGCCCGGCAGTGTGGTGATGCGTTCCTTCTCGATGGTGGCGACGGCGGCCGGCAGGTCGAGCGTCGGCATCGGCAGCATGGTGGCACCGCGCAACAGACAAGCCAGGATCCCGGCCTTCAACCCGAAGGTGTGGAAGAACGGGTTCACGATCAGGTACCGGTCGCCGTGCCGCAATCCGACGGTGTCGGCCCACGTGGTCATGATGTGGGTCGTGGCGCCGTGGCGCAGCATGGCGCCTTTCGGCGCGCCCGTGGTGCCCGAGGTGAACATGATCTCGCACAGGTCGTCGGGACCGACGTCGGCGGGGCGCCCCCGGTCGGTGCTGTCGAGCACGGCCGCGACGTCGACCACGTCGAGGTCCTCCACCGGCCCCAGCAGCTCCACGTAGTCGATGCCGAGGAAGTCGCGCACCGTGAGGAGCAGCCGCACGCCTGCCGTCTGCAGCACGTAGCGGGCCTCGGTCCCCTTGAACCGTGTGTTCAGCGGCACCAGGACGGCGCCGATCGAGTGGATGGCGAGGGACGCGATGGCCCACGCCGGGCTGTTCGGCGCCCAGATCGCGACCCGGTCGCCCGGCCCGACGCCGCGCCGCTGCAGGAACCCCATCGCCGTCTCCACCCGCGCCGCCAGCTCGGCGAACGTCAGCCGCACATCGCGCGTGACCAGCCCCTCATCGTCGCCGAACCGCTCGACGGCGCGAGCCAGCACCGCCGGGATCGTCGGCGGCACCTCATCCATGTGACGGTTTTGCACGACTGTTGTCGATTTCCGTCACATCGGCGGGAAGGAGAGCGTCTCGGGCTACCGACGCGGCCCAGGGGTAGTCGGGCTTGCCCGACGGCGAGCGCTCCACTCGTTCCACGAGCACGAGGTAGCGGGGCACCTTGTAGCCGGCGATGCGGGTGCGGCAGTGGTCCTGGATGCTCTCGAGCGTCGGGGCCAGGCCCGGGCGCGGCTGCACGACCGCCGTCACGCGCTCGCCCCAGCGCGGATCGGGCATGCCCACGACGATGGCGTCGTACACCTCCGGATGGGCCACCACCGCCGCCTCGACCTCCTCGGGGAAGATCTTCTCGCCACCTGAGTTGATCGACACCGAGCCGCGACCGAGCAGTGTGATGCTGCCGTCGGCTTCCACCAACCCGAAGTCGCCCGCCAACGCGTAGCGCCGGCCGTCGTCGGCCACCACGAAGGTCTCGGCCGTCTTGGCGTCGTCCTTGTAGTAGCCGAGCGGGATGTTGCCGCCCCGCGCCACCCGGCCCACGACGCCCGAACCCGGCGGCAACGGCTTCAGCGACTCGTCGAGCACCACGGCATCGGCGATGGGCGTCACGGTGGGGCCGCCCTTCATCGCGGCGCCCTTGGCCACCATCGTGAGTCCGGTGCCGCCCGTCTCCGACGACCCGATGGCGTCGGTGACCACGAGGTGGGGCAGCCGCTCCAGCAACTCGTCCTTCAGCGCCTGCGAGAACCGGGCCGCCGTCGACGACACCGCGAACAGTGTGGAGAGGTCGTAGGACGCGCCAGGCCGGGCCAGCTCCTCGATCAGTGGTCGGGCCATGGCGTCGCCGGTGATGATCAGCAGGTTCACGCCCTCGATGCCCACGAGGGACCAGACGGCGGCGGCGTCGAACGTGGCCGACAGCACGATCTTGTTGCCCGTGAAGCTGCCGCCCATCACGCCCCACTGGGTGGCGCCGTGCATGAGCGGGGCGATGGGGTAGGAGACGAGCGGACCGCCGGCGAGGCCCTTCGCCACGAAGTCGGCGGGCGTGCGCACCCGTTCGCCGGTGCGCATGTCGATGCCGCCGCCCAACGCCATGATCACGTCACCGTGCCGCCACACCACGCCCTTCGGCAGGCCGGTGGTGCCGCCCGTGAACAAGATGTAGCGGTCATCGGCGGAGCGCGGTTCGAAGTCGCGCGATGGCGATGCGCCCGCCAAGGCCGCCTCGTACGGCACCGAGCCCAACGCCGCCGCCTCGGCCGACGACCCGTCGCCGATCACGACCGAGTGGCGCAGCAGGGGCAGCTGCTCCCG
>DASXAI010000584.1:0-1789 GCA_036406775.1 Acidimicrobiales bacterium | reverse complement strand
AGCACGCCGTGGAGGCGGCCCGGACGCTGGCCGACGCCGACGGCATCGAGCTGACGGCCTCGCAGCCGTTCGAGGCGAAGGCGGGCAGCGACGACGTCGTGCTGCGGCTCACGGTGGAGGGCGCCACCGACGACGTCCTCGACGCTGTCGCCCTCACCCGGGGCCGGCTCCCGGACGGCGCCACCATCGAGATCGCCGAGGGGTAGCCACACTTCCTTCTCGCCGAGGTGACGGAAAGCGACAACAGTTGTCGAAAAGCGTCACTTCGGCGTCGAAATGAAGCGGGCGACGGCGGCGAGGGCGGCGGCCGACTCGGGGAGATCGGGGAAGACCGTCGGCCAGACGTGCTGGACACCGGCGACGAAGTGGGCCTCGACGGCGACGCCGGCGTGGGTCAGCCCGGCGGCGAGGGCGACGGCGTCGTCGAGGAGGACCTCGTCGATGGCGGCGAAGACCAGTGTGGGCGGCAGGCCGGCGAGGTTGGCTCCCAGCGGCGAGGCCAGCGGGTGGCGCGGGTCGACGCCCTGGAGGTAGGCGGCGGCCGCGGCGTGGGCTGCGTCGCGCGAGAAGAGCTGGTCCGTTCCGGCCCGGGACGTGAAGCTCGGGCCGGTGACGCCGAGATCGGCCCACGGCGAGAACAGCACCAGCCCGTCCGGCGCGCGCACGCCGGCCTCGAGGGCGGCGACGACCACTGCCACGGCGAGTCCGCCGCCGGCCGAATCTCCGCTCACCACGACGGCGTCCGACTCGTTGGCGACGAGCGCGTCGTAGACGGCCGCCGCATCGTGCAGAGCGGCAGGGAACGGGTGCTCCGGGGCGAGGCGGTAGTCGGGCACCACGACCGAACACCCGGTGGCGGCGGCCAACCTCGTGCCGAAGGCGGTGGAGCCGGCCGCCGAGCCGAGGCGGTAGCCGCCCCCGTGGAAGTGCACGATGACCGCGGCCGCGCCGGAGTCGGGGCGGCACACCACGCCGTCGACGCCACCCGTCGACCGCCGCTGCACCGACACGCCGTCCTCCCGGCGTTGGCCGGCCAGCGCCGCAACCATGGCGCGCCGCGCCGTGAGCTCCTCGTCCGCGTCGGTGCCGGGGCGCAGCGGCGGCAAGCACCATCGGCCCGAGACGTCGACGGCGCTCACGCGCTCAGCTTGTCGAGCTCAGGGATGACCTTGCTGCCGAGCAGTTCGATGCACCGCAGCACCGCTTCGTGCGGGAGATAGCCGAACTGCACGTAGCAGATCACGGAGTCGACACCGATCTCGGCGTAGCGGACGAGCTTCTCGAGGCACTGGTCGGGATCGCCGACGATGATCATGTCGGCGTCGTTGAAGTCTCTCGGCTCGAAGTCGCCGGCGTCGCGCCGAGCCAGGAGCGGGAACATGACGTCCCGCTCCGGCGGCGAGAAGTGGGGGAACTCCCACTCGAGGATGAAGTGAGCGAGGTTCTGGTACCACCACCACACCGAGTCCCAGATCCGGTTGGCCTCGCAGTCGGCCATCGAGTCGGCGCAGTGGACGAGCGTGTACGCCGCCACCTTGTTGGTGACGACCCGCGTGATGGGCGTCGGCTCGAGGGCGGCCTGGCGATACTGCCGGACCTGTGTCGCCAGGTCCTCGAGCGACTTCAGGATCGACAACGACAGCATGCCGAGCCCGAGCCGGCCCGCGACCTCGGCGCTTCCCTCGGTGGTGGCCGCCATCCAGCACGGCGGATGCGGATCCTGGAACGGCTTGGGCGTCACCATCCGGCGCGGGAAGTCGAGGTATCGACCGTGGTACTCGAAGTACTC
>DASXAI010000583.1:0-4083 GCA_036406775.1 Acidimicrobiales bacterium | reverse complement strand
CGGTGCGGGGCCGGGAAGTTGAGGCACTTCAAGCCGTGGTCACGGGCGAACTCGACTTCGGCGATGCTGGCGTCGACGTCCCAGATGGGGAGGTAGGCGGCGGCGATGAACCGTTCGGGCGCGACCGAGACGAAGTCGGCGAGCCAGCGGTTGTACATGCGCAGGCCGACCGCCTCGAGCTCGCGATTGTCGTCTCCGGGCACCGTGCCACCCTGGAACGGCAGCACCTCGCGGGTGAAGGCGGTGTGGTAGAGGGCCTCCGCCGCGATGCCGTCGGCATCCATGTCGCGGATGCGGGCGTCCGGGTCGTAGATGCCGGCGCCCGCCTTCTCCACGAGGTCGCCGGTGCGCTTGCGCACCACGTCGGTGAACGACTTGCCCCAGCGGTTGGCCACGGGCGATCCCGGGCCGTACCAGTTCTGCTCGTCACCCCACAGCCCCATCCACATCGACGTCCAGTCGTCCCATTGCTCGAGGTAGCGCGGCGGGCAGTACTGGCGCAGCTGGTCGAACAGCGGGGAAACGTGCGAGTCGATCGAGACGATCATGTACCGGTCCAACACACCGTTCATCGCACTGTTCATCGCACTGTTCATCGCACTGTTCATCACGCCTCCATCAGACAGTCGCCGCCACCCGCGAGAAGTGCGGCATCACGTGCTCGGAGATGCGCCGCATCGACGCCAGCGCCTTGTCCTGCGGCATGCCGCCCCACCCGTGGTTCATGAGGATGTACTTCAGGCCGAGGTCCTCTTCGTGGAACTTGAGCCGCTCCACGATCGTGTCGGCCGTGCCCACCATGTGGTTCTCCACCGAGTACATGGCGTTCTGGTGCACCCAGTTCTCCGGCGTCTTGTAGCCCGTCATCTCCAGGTACACGCCGAAGCGCTCCTGATCGCGCAGCAGCTCGTAGTGCTGTTCGTTGATGTACTGGAACTGCTTCATGTACTCGTAGCCCGTCTCCGCCGCCTCGTCCTCGCTCTCGCCGCAGTACGTGTAGAGCAGGACGATGTTCTCGTTGGCCGATACATCGACCCCGCTGGCGGCGGCGGCGGCGTGGTACACGTCGTGCTTGGTCTTGTACTCCTCCATCAGCATGAGGGGCCACGCGATCGTGGCGTAGGGCAGACCCTGCTCGGCCGCCCACACGGCGCTGTCGTTGCTGGCGCTGCCGATCCAGAGCGGCGCTTCCCGCTGGATCGGCGTCGGTGTCAGACCCAGGCCGGCCGGCACCGAATAGAACTCGCCCTCGAAGGAGAACTCGTGGCCGCCCCACGCCCGACGCACCAGTTGGACCTGTTCACGGAAGCGGCGGCCGGCCACCTCGGGGTCGGCGGGGACGCCGAACGCCGGTCCTTCACGAGTGGGCGAGCCGCGGCCCACGCCAAGCTCGACTCGCCCGTTGCTCAGCACGTCGAGCATGGCGGCCCGTTCGGTGCTACGCAGCGGCTGGTCCCATGGCAGGACGACGACAGCGGTGCCGAGCCGGATGGAGGACGTCTGGGCCGCGGCGTAGGCCAGCAGGATGAGGGGGTCCGGGTTGATGTCGTACTCGGCGACCGGCCGGTATTCGTCGGCCGAGACGCCGAAGGGCCAGTAGTCCTTCGGCGACGTGAAGTGGTGCTCGGTGGTCCAGATCGACCAGAACCCGAGCCGCTCGGCCTCGGTCGCGATCTCCAGGAACTGCCGGTAGATCTCGGCGTGCGGCACGTCGACCGGCGCGTGGGTCATGCTGAAGATCCCGAATTTCACACTGTCTCCATTTCCGCGAACACTTCCGCGTAGGACCCCTCCGAACCCCAGGATTAATCTAACACATCAATACCTCGACGGCCAGGGCCGGCGATCGCGCGCCACATCAGCCGCGTGGTGTTGAATCAGCGACACATGGCAACGACGCGCGCCACCTACGCCTCACCCGGCCACCTCGTGCGCCGGGCCAGCCAGCTTCACACCCAGATCTTCGACGAGGTGTACGAGGGCATCGTCACCCCGCGCCAGTTCGCCGTGTTGATCGCGCTCGACCGGCGGCCCGGGATCGACCAGATCACGCTGTCCAACCTCGTCGCCATCGACCGCACGACGATCGGCGGGATGGTGAGCCGGTTGGCCGCACGCGGGTACATCCACGACATCGCCGACCCGTGCGACGGGCGCCGGAAGCTGCTCCGCCTGACGCCCGAAGGCGAACGGCTCCTCGAGACGCTCGTTCCGCGCATCGGCGCCGTCACCGATCGCCTCCTGGCCCCGCTGACGCCGGCCGAGCGGACCACCTTTCTCGAACTCTTGGCCAAGATCGCGACCGTGGAAGACAGTACCTTCCCGGGCTACCGCGCCTCCGTGCTCGCCGAGTTGAGCCGCCCGACGAACAACCGACGGAGGTAATCCCTCACATTGACAGCATGCTGATGATCCGCCTACGATAATGCGGCGCATCAATCCGTGATGGAGCACATCAGCAGGCTCTCTCGCGCCGCCGCCCCCGGGCGGATCCGGCCGTGCGGGCCCTGACGTCAGAGGGGGGCAGTGATGGTTCGGGTTCGTATCCCGCTGGCGACCGCACTCGCAGGAGTGCTGGTGCTGGCGGCGTGTGGGAGCGACAACAGCTCCGGATCGTCGGCCACATCGGCCGCCGCGACCTCGGCTGCCGCGACGTCGGCGGCCGCTACCACTGCGGGCGCCACCACGACAGCCGCAGGCGGCGCCAGCACGACGGCCGCGGGCGGCGCCAGCACCACTGCCGGCGCGAGCGGAACGAGCGGGCCCAACGCCGCCGGCATCAACTGGGACATGGCCGCCGCCAACGCCAAGCTGAAGGAAGCCATCGGCGACTACCCGACGGTGAGCGGCAACACGACGCAGGGCGTGACCGCCAACAGCGTCGACCTGGCGTGCGTGGCCGCCGAGACCACGACGGGCGGCGTCCCGACGGTGCAGAAGGGCTGGTGCCAGGGAGCCAAGGCGCGCCTCGACAACGCGAACAAGGCGAAGGAGATCCCGCTCACCATCAACCTGGTGAGCACGACCGACACCGGTTCGGACCCGCAGAAGGAGCAGACGGACCTCACCGACGCCATCTCCAACAAGAAGGTGTTCGGCCTGATGTTCGTGGCGGCCGGTGCGCTGCAATCGAACCCGATGGAGACGGGCCACATCCCGTACTTCGGTGACTTCTTCGACTGCGGCAAGAAGACGCAGTTCGGATACAACGTCGGCTACGGCATCCTCGCCTGCGCCGCCCTGCCCGCCGAGACCAACGGCGGCTGGACCGTCTACACCGACTCGATCATGCAGGCGTACACGAAGCCCAAGGGCACGCCGATCTCGTCGGTGAAGTACGCCGGCGTCGGCACCAGCGTGCCGGCCATCGTCGCCTACCAGAAGGTGCTCGTCGAGCAGTTGAAGGCCCAGGGTGTGCAGGTGGTCTACACCGGCAACACGCTGCCGCCCACCTCCGGTGAAGCCGTCGACCTGAACCCGTACGTCGTGCCCGTCATCGACTCCAACCCCGACGTGACCGGCATCTTCAGCGGCGATCCCCAGCTGACGGCCCGGCTGTACGGCGCCATGAAGGACGCCGGCTACAAGGGCGACGCCCTCGCCGCCTTCACCTCGTCGCAGCTCCAGAACCCGGCGACGGCGCAGCTCGTCGACAACGGCCTGGCGACGTCGGCCGGATGGGGCTTCCCCGGCTACGGCGGCAAGTACTGGGATGCGGTCTCGGCCGACGCCACGGCGGTCGGCGCGCCGGTCCCGGTGACCCAGGCGTTCTTCCACGGATGGTTGGCGGCCGACCAGTTCGTCACGGGCATGAAGGACTTCCTGAAGTCCGGCAAGCAGGTGACGAGTGAGAACTTCGCCAACTTCCTGAACCAGGGTTGGGCCTGGCCGGGCTTCGGCAACGTCGCCGCACCGACGATCTACCCGTACGGGAAATACAACGTCGCCCCCTGCGCCACCATCGCCCGGGAGAGCGCGGCGCAGAAGAAGGAACTCCCGTACCAGGACCTGACCTGCGGCACGGTCTTCATCCAGAAGATCTCGTCCTGACCACCCCCACCGCCGTGTGGGCGCCTCGTGCGC
>DASXAI010000582.1:0-4066 GCA_036406775.1 Acidimicrobiales bacterium | reverse complement strand
GCCGCCGGCGTCGACCACGAGGTCGGCTTCGACCGTGACACCGTCGACCACTGCGCCCACGACGCGGTGGCCGTGCTCGACGACGCCGCCGACGGAACCGACCGCCAGCGTCAGCCCGTCGACGTCGGCCGCGGCGAGACGCAGCGCCCGCTCGTAGGTCGAGCGGCGTGAGCGGACGCCGACCGTCGGACCGGCGGGGCCGGGCCCGGGCAGTTCGAAGGGCTCGGCGCCCAGGTCGAGCCACGCCTGCCAGGCCGCGGGCCACTCGGCCAGGAGCAGGTTGCGCACCTGGGGACGGAACCCGTGCGGGTGCGCGAACGGCATCACGCCCCGCCGGCGCCACGGGCCGTCGCCGACCGGACCGGGATCACGGTCGACGGCGACCACGCGGTGGCCGCGCCGGGCCAGCACGGCGCCCAGGGTGACGCCGGTGGGACCGGCGCCGACGATGATCACGTCCATTGTGCCACCTCGTTACACTCAGAGTAGATTGGTTCTACTACCAGTGTCATCAAGTACGTTGGCCGAGCCATGACGGTTCGCGCTCGCCCCTACCGCTCCCCTCTCCGGGCCGAGCAGGCCCGTGCAACGCGGCACCGGATCGTGGACGCGGGGCGCGAACTGTTCGTCGAACGCGGCTACGGACCGACCACCATCGACGCCATCGCCGAGCGCGCCGGGGTCAGCCGCAAGACCGTCTTCACGTCCGTCGGCGGCAAGGCCGCCGTGCTCAAGTTGGCTTTCGACTGGACACTCGCCGGCGACGACGAACCCGTCGCCATCGCCGATCGACCTGACGTGCGCACGATCATGACCGAGCGCGACCCGACCGTGCTCGTCGACGCGTGGGCCGCGATGAGCGCCGCCATCGCGGCGCGTGTCGCCGCGCTGCACCACGTGCTCGTCGTCGCCGCCGACACCGATGCCGACGCCGCGGCCCTGTTGTCCAGTGTCGACCAGCAGCGGGCCGCCGGTGGGCTCGCCTTTGTCACGAGGCTCCACGGCATCGGCGGCCTGCGCCCCTCGCTCGAGCCCGCCCGCGCCAGCGCCATCGCCGACGTGCTGATGGACCCGTTGCCGTACCGGCGCCTCGTTCAACTACACGGCTGGACGACGGCCGAGTACACCGAGTACCTCCAGCAGGCCGCCGCCGCCGCTCTTCTGCCGCCGGGAATCAGCCGACCGCGGCGCACCCGCTGACGGCGATCACGGCTTGGCCAGCATCACCTCGGTCGACTTGATGACCACGATGACAGCGTCGCCGGGCGCGAACCCGATGTCCTGGGCGGCGTCCTTGGTGATGGCGGCGGTGACGTGCTGACCGTCGGGCAGCGACACCTTGACCGTCGACATCACCTCGCCGTGCGTCACGCTGTCGACGGTGGCGTTCAGTTGGTTGCGGGCGCTGAGCTGCATGGTGATCTCTCCCGGGTAGCCGAGGATCGGTCGGGTGAGGCGCTCACGACGCCTTGGCCACCATCACCTCGGTGGACTTGATGATGACGACGACAATGTCACCTGGGGCCACGTCGAGCTCTTGCGCGGCGTCAGTGGTGATCGCCGCCGTCAGCGGCTGACCGTCGCCGAGGACGGCCTTGATCGTGGACATGACCTCACCGTGGTGCACGGCCGTCACCGTGCTGCGGAGTTGGTTGCGGGCGCTGAGGCGCATCTCCGGCTTCGCGGCCGCCTCGGCCGCGGGCGGATGCCGCGCCTGGTCGAGGAAGCGGCGGACGGCCCTGGCACTCTCCCGTCGCCAGAGGTCGACGAGGTCTTCATCCCCACAGGCGGAGGTAAGGGCGTCGATGGCCGGCTCGAACAACACCAGCTGCGCATTCAGCAGCGTCTCGTTGTCGAGTCCGGCCCGTTGGCGGAGGGCGAGCTTCACGAGCAGCTCGGTGCGCACGTCGCGAAGGTGTTGCACGGGCGTGTCGAGCCAGCGCTGGCGAGTGCGCCGGCCCGCCGCCGTCGCCGCGAGCACCACTCGATCGCGACCGAGGCCGGCGGTCCGGCCCCGCCGACTCAGGAGACCCTTGTCGATGAGCCCGTCGATGGCCCGGTACGTCAACGGCCGGGTCAGGGTCCAGATCCGGCCGATGTCGCCGTCGGGCGCGAGCACGGTGCCCAGCGCCCAACCGTGCGAGACGCCTTGGGTCACGAGGACCAGACAGACGTGTTCGGCGAAGGACGGCTCCGGCGGCGCCGGGAGCAACGTGTGGTCTCGACGGGGTGCTGCGGTCGCGGGCACGGCGCCCAGACTACTCAGACGCTGATCTATCGCTGCTGAGAAGCTGACTACAGTGCCCGCCATGAAGAGAACCCCACGCCTGCTCGTCCTGCTCGTCGCCCTGTTGGGTCTCGTGGCGGCGGCGTGCGGCAGCGACAACTCCGGAGGGTCGGCCGCCACGACGGTCGCCGTGGCCGGCAACATCACGGTGTTCGCGGCGGCGTCGCTCACCGACGCCTTCAACGAGATCGGTGCGGCCTTCACGAAGGCCTACCCGCAGGCGAAAGCGACGTTCAGCTTCGACGCGTCCTCGGCACTGGTGCAGCAGATCACCCAGGGCGCCCCAGCCGACCTGTTCGCCTCGGCCGACCAGGCGAACATGGACAAGCTGACGAAGGCCGGCCTCAACGGGGCCCCGCCGCAGGTGTTCGCCAACAACCTGCTGGGCATCATCGTGCCGGCCGGGAATCCCAAGGGCATCAAGGGCGTGCAGGATCTCGCCCATCCGGACCTGAAGGTCATCCTGTGCGCGGATGGCGTGCCTTGTGGCACCTACGCCAAGCAGATCCTCACGGCCGCGGGCGTGACGGTGAACCCGGTGAGCTTGGAGCAGAACGTGAAGGGCGTGGTCACCAAGGTCACCACCGGTGAAGCCGACGCGGGAATCGTGTACGTCACCGACATCGCCGCCGCCGGCACCAAAGCGGCGGGCGTCGAGATTCCGAAGGACATCAACGTCGTGGCGGTCTATCCGATCGCAGCGACGAAGACGTCACAGAACACCGCCGTCGATCAGGCCTTCATCGGCTTCCTGCTCGGGTCACAGGGGCAAAGCATCCTGGCCAAGTACGGCTTCCTGCCAGCGGGATGACCACTACGGCGCCGGCCCTCTCCGACGCCACCGTCCGCCATCGCCGCGCCGGGCGGGAACGCATGCCGCTCGGGGCGCTGATCCTGGCGATCATCGGCATCGCCTTCTTCGCCTTGCCGTTCGTCGGCCTGTTGTGGAAGGCCCCGTGGGGAGACGCCTGGTCGATCCTGACCTCCGAGAGCTCCCTCACCGCCTTGCGCCTGTCGCTGTGGTGCTCGACGTGGGCGACCGTTCTGTCGTTGGTCTTTGGGACCCCCCTCGCCTGGCTCCTGGCCCGGATCTCGTTTCCGGGCCGGGGGCTGGTGCGAGCGCTCTGCACGTTGTCGATGGTGCTTCCTCCGGTGGTAGCGGGGGTGGCCCTTTTCTACGCCCTCGGCCGGCGGGGTCTGGTCGGTCAGTACCTCGACCGCTGGTTCGGCTTCACGTTGCCGTTCACGACCAACGGCGTGATCGTGGCCCAGGCGTTCGTCGCCATGCCTTTTCTCGTGATCACCGTCGAGGCCGCCTTCCGACAGCTCGACACGCGGTTCGAGGATGCCGCCCGCACCCTTGGCGCCTCCCGGTGGTACGTCTTCCGGCGGGTGACGCTGCCCGCCATCCGGCCCGGCCTGATCGCGGGCGCGGTGCTGGCATGGGCTCGGGCCCTGGGCGAGTTCGGTGCCACCATCACCTTCGCCGGTAACTTCCCGGGTCGTACCCAGACGATGCCACTCGCCATCTACCTTGCCAACGAGACCAACCCCGATGACGCCATCGTGTTGAGCCTCGTGCTCATCGGTGTCTCCTTCGCTGTGCTCGTCGCCCTGCGCGACCGGTTCCTCGGCGGCGGTGCCCCGGCTGCATGACGCTCGACGCCCGGATCGTCCGCACCATCGGGTCACTCCGGCTCGACGTCGACCTCGCTGTGAAGGGCGGCGAAACCGTCGTCGTCCTGGGACTCAACGGTTCCGGCAAGAGCACGTTGTTCC
>DASXAI010000581.1:0-6634 GCA_036406775.1 Acidimicrobiales bacterium | reverse complement strand
CGACGCCGCCACCAAGCTGGGTGACCAGATCCAGGAGCAGGCGCCGGCCATCCAAGGTGTCAACATCCAGTTCGGCGGCGACATGTTCAGCGACTTCGAGCCGCCGTCATCGGAGCTGCTCGGCCTCTCCTTCGCCATCTTCATCCTCATCATCGCGTTCGGGTCGGTGCTCGCCATGGGCCTCCCCATCGGGACGGCCCTGGCCGGCATCGCCATCGGCTCGACCATCGTGACGATTCTCAGCCACGTGCTCACGATGCCCGACTTCACCACCACACTGGCCGTGATGATCGGCCTCGGCGTCGGCATCGACTACGCGCTGTTCATCGTGACGCGCTACCGCGAGGGTCTGCACAACGGCTACTCGAGCGAGGACGCCACGGCCATCGCCATCAACACCGCCGGCCGGGCCGTGCTGTTCGCCGGCACCACTGTGGTGATCTCGCTGCTCGGCATGTTCCTCATGCAGCTGTCGTTCATGAACGGGATCGCCGCCGGCGCCGCCCTGACGGTGCTGGCGACGATGATCGCGTCGGTCACGCTGCTCCCGGCCATCCTCGGGTTCGCCGGCCACCGCGTCGAGATCACGCGCTGGCGCGGCATCATCGCGGCGTCCCTCGTCGCCATCGGGCTGTTCGGCGTGGGCCTCGGGTTCGGCCCGCTGATCGTCGCCCTGCCCCTGGCCGCCGCCGTCCTGATCGCAGGCTTCTTCATCCCCGCCCTGCGCAAGGAGGTCCCCAAGCGCCGACCCAAGCCGGTGGAGCGCACGCTGGCCTACCGGTGGAGCCGGCTCATCCAGGCCCGCCCGTGGCCGGCGGTGATCGTCGGTGGCGTCGTGCTGATCGCCCTCGCCATCCCCTTCTTCTCGCTGCGGATGGGCTTCTCCGACGCCGGCAACGGGCCGTCGGACTCGACCACCCGCCAGGCCTACGACCTGCTGGCCGAGGGCTTCGGGCCCGGTTCGAACGGGCCGCTCGTGCTCGTCACCGACGTGCCGGCCGGCACCGACCCGGCCACCGTCGCCCAGGTCACCGCGGCCGTGAAGGCGACACCCGGCGTGAAGCTCGCCACGAACGCCACCATGAACACCGACGGCACCGCCGCCCAGTGGGTGGTCATCCCGAGCACGTCGCCCCAGGACGCCAAGACCACATCGCTGGTGCACCATCTGCGCGAGGACGTGCTGCCCCAGGCCACCAACGGCTCGGGTCTCGACGTGGCCGTCACCGGACAGACCGCCGTCGGGATCGACTTCTCCGACTACCTGGCGGCCCGCCTCCCGTTGTTCTTCGCCGTCGTGCTGGCCCTGTCGTTCCTGCTGCTGATGGCCGTCTTCCGGTCCATCCTCCTGCCGCTCAAGGCGGTGGTGATGAACCTGATCTCGATCGCCGCCGCCTACGGCGTGGTCGTCGCGGTGTTCCAATGGGGCTGGGGCGCGTCTCTCGTCGGCGTGGGCAAGGGCGGCCCGATCGAGCCGTTCATCCCGATGATGATGTTCGCCATCGTCTTCGGCTTGTCGATGGACTACGAGGTGTTCCTGCTCTCTCGGATCAAGGAGGAGTGGGACCGCACCGGCAACAACGCACGTGCTGTCGCCGACGGTCTGGCCAAGACGGCCCGTGTGATCACCGCGGCCGCCGCCATCATGGTGTTCGTCTTCGGCAGCTTCCTCCTCGAGTCGGAGCGGGTCATCAAGCTGTTCGGACTGGGTCTGGCCGTCGCCGTGCTGCTCGACGCCACCATCGTCCGCATGCTGCTGGTCCCGGCCGTGATGGAGTTGCTCGGCAACAAGAGTTGGTGGCTGCCCCGCTGGCTCGACCGGCTGCTGCCCAAGATCGACGTCGAGGGCACGACCGTCGTGCCCGTGGGCCAGGCCAGCGAGCCGGGCGAACGCGAGCTCGTCGGCGCCAACGACTGATGGTCAGGTCGGCGCCGGCAGCGACATCTCGAGCCACGAGTCGAGTTCGCGGTCGAGCACCTCGGCCTGCATGGGCCGGCTGAACAGATAGCCCTGCCCGTTGTCGCATCCCAGGCGGCGCAAGTGCTCGAGCTGCAGCACGGTCTCGACGCCCTCGGCCACCACGGTGAGGCCGAGGGAGTGGCCCAGCCGAACCAGCGTGTCGACGATGGTGGTGTCGTTGGCCTCGGTGCCCAAGCCGTCGATGAACGACCTGTCGATCTTGAGGCCTTCGACGGGGAAGCGTTGGAGGTACGTCAGCGACGAGTAGCCGGTGCCGAAGTCGTCGACCGTGAGGTGGACGCCGATGCCCCGTAGGGCCCGCAGCGTCACCGACGCCGCCTTCGTATCGGTCATGAGGGCCGACTCGGTGATCTCGAGCCACACACATTCCGGCGAGATGCCCGTGTCCTCGATGGCCTCGGCCACCGACCCCACCAGCCCCGGCGCGCCGAGCTGGCGGGCCGACACATTGACAGACACCTGGATCGTCGCCGCCGCCGGTGAGGCGGGGTCGCGCCGCCAACACGCCACCCGCTCGAAGGCCTCTCGCATCACCGCCGAGCCGATCGGGACGATGAGCCCGGTCTCCTCGGCCAGGTCGATGAACTCGGCCGGCGTGACGAGGCCGCGGTCGGGATGCTCCCACCGGGCCAGGGCCTCGAAGCCCGTGAGGCGACCGGTCTCGAGGGCGACCACCGGCTGGTACTCGACGCGGAACTCGCTGCGCTGCAAGGCCCGGTGCAGATCGTTGCCCGTGCGGAGCCGGCGCATCACCGAGGCCCGCGCCGCGGTGTCGAACCGCTCCACCCGGTTGCGGCCCCGCTCCTTGGCTCGGTACATCGCGGCGTCGGCGTCCTGGACGAGGCTCTCGGCCGTGAGATCCGGGCGGCTGCCGACGACGACGCCGATACTGGCGCTCACATACGTGTCGCCGTCGCTGAGCGGCACGGCATCGGCGACGGAGCGCCGGATGCGGTCGGCCTGCGCCAGCACCTCGGCGTCGGTGGGCGGGTCGACCATGAGCACGGTGAACTCGTCGCCGCCGAACCGCGCCACCGTGTCGGCGGGCCGCACCGCTCGCTGGAGCCGCCGGGCGATGACCCGCAGCAGCTCGTCCCCGGCGGCGTGGCCGAGGCTGTCGTTGACGACCTTGAACCGGTCGAGGTCGAGCAGCATGAGCGCCACTCGCTCGCCGTCACCACCGATGCGCCCGAGGGCCCGGGTGAGGCGGTCCATGAACTGGGCCCGGTTGGCCAGACCGGTGAGCTCGTCGTGGCGAGCCGAGTACTCGAGCCGCTCGGCGATGGCCTTGCGCTGGGTGATGTCCTCGATCTGCGTGATGACGAGCTGCGAGCCGTCGGCCTGGGCCACGTAGGAGAACGACAGCGAGGCCCACACGGTGCGGCCGTCGGAACGGACGTAGCGCTTCTCGAGCTGATAGTTGCCGGCCGGATCCCGGCGGAGCTGGGCCGCGGCGAGCTCGTTGAGGCTCCAGTCGTCGCGATGGGTGAGCTCCTGGTCGTTGCGGCCGAGGAGCTCGTCGGTGCCGTAGCCCACCATCCGGGCGAAGGCGCCGTTCACCTCGACGAGCGTGCCGTCGACCCGCGCCAGGGCCATCCCGATGGGCGCGTACTCGAAGGCGGCCCGGAACCGCTCCTGGGCGTTCGTGAGGGCGGCATCGGCCTCGAGCCGCTCGGTGACCTCCCGGATGCTGGCCACGACGCCGTCGACGGCGCTCTCGGCGAGGAGGTTGGAGGCGTCGCACTCGACCCACAGCGTGGAGCCGTCGGCCCGCTTGAGGCGCGCCGTGAGCGCCCCCTGGCTCCGGTCGCGGCGCAGCACCCGGGCGAAGGCATCGAGCACCCGGGCCTCGTCGTCGGGATGGACCATCTCCAGCCCGTAGTGGCCGATGAGCTCGCTCGGAGCCACACCGAGCATCTGGCCGATGCGGTGGTTGGCGAACTTGACGCGGCCCTCGCCGTCGAGGATGAGCAGACCCTCGGCCAGGTCGTCGACGACGAGGCGGAACCGCTCCTCGCTGAGGGCGAGGTCGTCGAGGCGGCTGTACACCGACCGTTGGAGGACGGCGTTCTCGGCGTAGGCCGTGAGCTGATTGGCGAGGATGGCCCCTCCGATGCACGCGATGAGCACCATGCGGACACCGTCGGTGCTGGGCCGCCCGTCGACGAGCTGATAGATACCGACGCCGAGCGCCGCCAGCGTCGGCCCGTACCCGAGCAGCGAGCGGGCCGCCAGCTCCTGACGCGACGAGGTGGCGTCGAGGCTGTCGGGACGCAGGGCGGCAACGGTGATGAGCGCCATGCCGATGATCCACAGCAGGTCGCCGAGCGTGCCGGTGCGGAACGTCTGCTGGCTCTGGTAGAGGGTGTAGACGCCGTCGCCGATCGCCAGTGCCACGGCCCCGACAGCGGCGATCTCCAGTGAGCGATTGCGCCGGTTGAGCACGGCGACGAGTGCCATCGTCACGATGGCGATGTCGCCCAGCGGGTACGCGACGAGGAGGGCACGGTCGAGGCCGGTGACAACGTCGTCCTCGAACACGTGGGCGAGCGACAGCTCCCAGAACACGAAGGCGAGCGACGAGGCGATCACGATCGCTTCGGTGAGCCGGTGCAGCCAGCGCACCCGAGGCCGCAGGTTGGCGCCGAAGCCGAGGGCGAGGAAGCCGGCGAACATGAAGGGCATGGCGACCAGGAAGCCGATGTCGGCGGCCGTCCGCAGCGGCGCCAGCTGGCCCTCGACGAGCTCGTACCACGTCCACACGACCTGGCCGCTCAGCCAGGCCACGCAGGCCAACGCGATGAAGTACCAGCCCCGCTCGCCGACGTGACCGCGCCACGCCGCGGCGACGGCGGCGAGGGCAGCGAGGACGCATTCGGCGATGTCGGTGGTGACAGTGGCGGAGTGGGAATCAGCCCCGACGAGCACCGGCCAGACGGCGAAGGCGGCGATGGCCACCACCAGCACGACGACGGCGCCGTGATAGGTCCGCCAGCGGTCCGGCGCCCGTACCGGCCGCACGGCGGCGGCGACGACGGACAGCGACGTGTCAGCCACGCGCTCCCGCCCCTGCTGCCCCCGCGTCCGCAGCCATGACGTCACCCTATCCGTGACGCGACGCCACGGGCCGGGTAGGGGCAGGGGCCATCCGGACCCAATTTCACCCGCTCCCGGCCCCTACCCTCCGCCCGCCTTCCGCCGAAGTGACGGTTTTGAACGACTGTCGTCGATTTCCGTCACATCGGCGAGGAGGAGGGCCCGGACGCGGGACCGCCACCGGGATGGACCCGGTGGCGGCGATTCCCGCTCGAAGGGGGCTCCGAGAGCCCGGTCAGGTCAGGCCGGGCCGTACCAACCCACGACGTCGACGATGGCGTCGGTGGTGCCTCCCGGGCTGAAGTTGAAGATGTCGATGGCGCCGGAGCCGAGCTTCGACATGACCAGGTTGGGCACGCCCGGCTCATGGCCGGTGAAGTTCAGGCTCGACGTGCCAGGGACGGCACTGCCGGACGGGAAGACCGTCAGGAAGCCGGGCACCGTGGTGTTGGTGGCCGTCACGTTGGCGACGACGCCCACGGCTTCCGCCGGGATGCCGGCGATGCCGACGATCGGCGTCGTGACCGTGCTGCCGTCCGCCAGCGTCTTGTTGTCGGCCTCAGGTCGGGTGTCGAGGAACCGCAACGGCGACATGGCGTGGAACAGACCGCCGCCGGGCACCGTCACACCCGCCGCCGTGTAATAGCCCACGACGTCGGCGATGACATCGGTGTTCCCGTCGAAGTTGTAGATCGACACCTTGCCGCCCGTTCCGATCGGCACGACGGCCAGGTTCGGCACGGACTGGCCGGCGTCGAAGTTCAACGTCGACGTGGTCTGGCGCGTCTGACCCGTGGGCCACGCCGTGAGGAAGCCGGGCGCCGTGGTGTTGGTGCCCGTCACGTTCATCACGACCGCCGCCACTCCGGTCGCCGGTACACCGCCGCTGCCGGTCACCTGCAGGTCGAGGGACGAGTTCGGACCGAGCGGACCGCTCCCCGACCGGGTGTCGAGGATGCGAGCGGGCGCCAGCGGGACGAACTCACCACCCTGGGCCGCATTGGCGCTGAGGGCCGTGGCCCCGCCGCCGGCTGGGAAGTAACCGACCACGTCGAACAGCACGTGGGTGGTCCCGGCGAAGTTGTAGATGTTGACCTGGCCGCCCGTGCCGACCTTGGCCGTCACGAGGTTGGCGATGCTCTGGCCGGCGACGAAGTTCAGGTTCGACGCGGTGGGCTTGGCCGTGCCCGTCGGGTACACCGTGATGAACCCGTCGGCCGTCGGCTCGGTGACCGTGACGTTCATGATGACGGCATCGGCGTTGGCCGGCACGCCGCCGACACCCGTGACCTTGACGGACTTCGTGCCGTCAGGGCCGACGCCGTTGTTCGGTCGGGTGTCGAGGATGCGAGTGGGCGCAATCGCCGTGTAGGGCGCGCCCTCCCCGGCGGCGCCAACTGCACCCGTGCCAGTCAAGGCCACGCTGGTTGTGCTCGAGCCGTCCGCGTTGCTGACGCCGAACGACAACGTGCCGTTCACGGCGCCTTCAGCGGTCGGCGAGAACTTCACCTGGGCCGTCGCTGAGGCGCCGCTCGCCAGGGTCGTCGGCACACCCGT
>DASXAI010000580.1:0-3244 GCA_036406775.1 Acidimicrobiales bacterium | reverse complement strand
GCCGGCTACCACGCTGATCACGGCCACGGCGACGAACACCGTGGCCACGCCGTGGTAGCCCACGTGGTCGAGCAGGAAGGCGGCAACCAACAGGACGACGCCGGCCAGGAGCAGGGCGGCATAAGCATCCTCGGCCGCGCTGGCGCCGATGTTGCTGGCGTCGGAGACGTTGTCGGAGCCGAGGTCGCCCGCGACGAGGAACGCGAGGCAGCCGACGAGCGACGTGAGCGCGACACCGAGGAGGAACGGACGGCCCCGCAGGATCGGCGCCGCGTACATGACGAGCGTCAGCAGCGCCAGCACGATGAACGGCGCCGCCAGCCTCCCGTCCGCCACGCTGTCCCGGAAGGCCTCGAACACGAACACGACGACGCCGAGGGCGGCCACGGCGACGGCGGCAGGACGGAGCCGGCGGTCGCCAAGGGCGGCCACGACGTAGGCGATCACCACGAGGAGGGCGGAGGCGATCAGGATGCCGGGGCGGTTGTCGCCATCGTCGCCGGCGCCGAGGACGAGGGCGCCGATCGCGATGAGCGTCCCGCCGCCCGCGGCCAGCGCACCAAGGAGGTCCGGGATGGGCCGTTCACGGACATCGGGCCCGAGGGCGTCGAGGGCGCGCTGCCAGTCGGCCTTGGGCTCGATGACGTCGACGGCGGGTTCGCCGCTGCGCTGGACGTGCTCGGTCCAGCGCTCGCCGTCCCAGTACCGCTGCTCGGCCCGTCCTTCCGGGTCGGGATACCAGCCGGCGGCGGCGGCCATGGCTCAGGCCGGAGGCGGCGGCGGAGGTGGCGGGGTCCCGGACGGGCCGCTGGGCGGCGGCGGTGGCGGTGGGGGCGACGGCGGCGACTGGGCCGGCGGTGACGGCGGTGACGGCGGTGACGGCGGTGACGGCGCCGGCCGGATGGACCCCGTCGAGCCGGTGGGACCCGGCGAGCCCGTCGCGCCGCCCGGTGGAGGCGGCGGCGGCGCCACGGCGGGAGCACCGCGGTCGATGGCGTCAGGCAGGTTGACAGGCTGGGTCGCGATCCCGAGCACGTTCAGGATGGAACCGACGGCCATGGCCAGCGACCCGATCAGCATGAGCCACAGGCCAGCGCCGGCATCGAACCCGTGCTTGTCCATGATGAGGTAGCAGAGCATCAGGCCACCGGCGAAGATCCCCCACGTGACGTAGATCTGCTTCTGGTTGAACGTGAGGAACGTGCCGAGGTGGAAGCCGGCGAAGAGTTCGAGGGCGACGAACACCGCCATGGCCAGGCCGACGAGGGCGATCAGGGCGGTGATCGGGAAGAGCCCGAGCCCGTCGCTGCTCCACGCGTTCCAGTCGTTGATGAAGTGCAGGAACGAGAAGATGAAGGTGACCAGTCCGCCCGCGAACATCACGATCTCCACTACGGTCGGTTGTCGCTTCATGGCAATCGCCCCCTTCGGTGCAGGACGTGACGCACTGTAACGACACCCGGCCCTTCGCTGGCGCACCCTTGTGACCCGCGCGACGCCTGATCTGGCCGTGCTGGCCTCGGGTAGCGGCACGATCCTCGAGGCCATGCTGGGCGCCGGCGTGCCCGTCGGGCTCGTCCTCAGCGACCGCCCGTGTCGCGCCCTCGACGTCGGTCGCGACGCAGGCATCGCGGTCGACCTGGTGGAGCGCACCGTCTTCGGCCCGGGCTTCGATCGCACGGCGTACACCGAGCAGCTCGTCAAAGCGCTGGTGGCCCGGGGCGTCGACGTCGTCGCCATGGCCGGGTTCATGACCGTCCTGGCGGCGCCGATGTTCGACGCCTACGACGGCCGGGTCCTGAACACCCACCCGTCGTTGCTGCCCGCGTTCCCCGGCGCTCACGCCGTTCGCGACGCCCTCGCCTACGGTGTGAGGGTCACCGGCTGCACCGTCCACATCGCCACCGTCAACATGGACGACGGGCCCATCCTCGCCCAAGAGGCGGTGCCCGTGCTCGACGGCGACGACGAGAGCCGGCTGCACGAGCGGATCAAGGCAGTGGAGCGGGTGCTGTACCCACGCGTGGTGAAGGAGTTCGTCGGATGAAGCGTGCCCTCCTGTCCGTCTACGACAAGTCGGGCGTGGTGGAGCTGGCCTCGGGTCTGCACGAGCTCGGCTGGGCGCTGGTGTCGAGCGGAGGTACCGCCCGCGCCCTCGCCGACGCTGGCCTGCCGGTCACCGACGTCGCCGAACTCACCGGCGTGCCGGCCATCCTCGGTCATCGCGTCGTGACGCTGCACCCCAAGGTGCACGGCGGTCTGCTCGCCGACCGCGACGACCCCGCCCATGCCGCCGACATGGCGGCCCACGACATCGAGCCCATCGATCTGCTGGTGGCCAACCTCTATCCCTTCAGCCAGCAGCCCGGCATCGAGATGATCGACATCGGCGGCCCGGCGATGGTGCGGGCCGCAGCCAAGAACCATGCCCACGTGGGCGTGGTCGTGGACCCGAGCGACTACGGCGCCGTGCTCGAGGAGATCCGTTCTGACGGCGAGCTGTCGACGGCCACCCGCCGGCGCCTGGCCCGCACCGCCTTCGCCCACACCGCCGCCTACGACGCCGCCATCGTGACGTGGCTCGACGCCACCGATCCGGCCGGCCCCGAGGTGCTGCCGCCGTCGGTGCACCTCGCCCTCGAGCGGACCCAGAGCCTGCGCTACGGCGAGAACCCGCACCAGCAGGGCGCCCGCTACAGGCGGGTGGGGGCCCGGTCGTGGTGGGACGACGCCGTGCAGCACGGCGGCAAGGAGCTGTCGTACCTCAACCTGTTCGACGGCGAGGCGGCGTGGAAGCTCGTGCAGCAGTTCGACGAGCCGGCCGCCGTCATCGTCAAGCACGCCAACCCGTGCGGTGTGGCCGTGGCCGACGGCATCACCGTCGCCTACGAGCGGGCCCACGCCTGCGACCCGGTGTCGGCGTTCGGCGGGATCGTCGCCCTCAACCGGCCCGTGCCGGTCGCACTGGCCGAAGCCCTCGCCCCCGTGTTCACCGAAGTCGTCGTGGCCCCGTCGTACGACCCCGACGCCCTCGCCGTCCTGACGGCCAAGAAGAACCTGCGGGTTCTGTCGGCGCCGTCGCCTGTCGGCGACGACCTCGTGGTGCGCTCCATCGACGGCGGCCTGCTCGTCCAGCAGCCCGACGTCGTGGCCGTCGACCGGTCGGCGTGGCGCGTCGTCACCAAGGTCGCCCCCACCGAGTCGGAGTGGGCCGATCTCGTGCTGGCGTGGCGGGTGTGCGCAG
>DASXAI010000579.1:0-12736 GCA_036406775.1 Acidimicrobiales bacterium | reverse complement strand
GAGTCGAACACCTGTGGCAGGAGGTCGGGGAGATCGCCGGCCACGAGGCCGCGCCGCACGCCATGGCGGGCGGCCTCGCCGTGCAGCCACGCGCCCGCCGCCGCCGCTCGCAGCGGTGGCACCTGCTGGGCCAAGAGGGCGCCGATGATGCCCGACAGCACGTCGCCCGTGCCCGCCGTCGCCAGCCGGGCGTCGCCCGTGTCCGAGAGCAACGTGGTGCCGTCGGGCTGGGCCACCACCGTTGTCGGGCCCTTCAACAGCAGCACGCAGCCGAGGTCGGCGGCCAACTGACGTGTGGCCTCGATGCGATCGACCGGCGGCCGGTGACCGGTCAGCAAGCGGTACTCGCCGTCGTGCGGGGTCAGGACGGCCGGCGCCGAGCGACTCCGGAGCACCGGCCCGGCCCCGTCGGAAGACCACGCCAGGGCGAAGAGGCCGTCGCCGTCGACCAGCACGGGCAACGGAGCCTTGGCGACGAGCTCGCGCACGCTCGTGGCCGTCTCGTCGGCTCGTCCGAGGCCGGGGCCGACGACGATGGCGTGGAAGCGATCGCTGTCACCCAGCACGTCTCCCGACCACCGCGCCGGCGGCAACGGACGCCCCACCACTTCGGTGGGCGCGGCGGGATCGGCACCGAGGCCCGGCGACGACAGCCGCACCATGCCGGCGCCGGCGCGCTGCGCGGCGCGTGACGACAGGTGGGCGGCTCCGGTCATGCCGGGCGACCCCGCGATGATCCAGACGGCGGCCCGCCACTTGTGGCTGTCGACGGTCCGGGCCGGCGCCCACGCCGCCACGTCCGACGCCTCGACGACGTGGCTACGAGCGGACGACACGTCGAGCCCGATGTCGACCACGGTCACGTCGCCCGCGAACTTCCGCCCGGGCGGGAACAACAGCCCCGGCTTCATCGCCGCGAACGTGACGGTACGGGCCGCGGTGAGCACGGGCCCATCGACGGCACCCGTGGTGCCATCGACGCCGCTCGGGATGTCGACGGCGAGTACCGGCGCGCCGGCCGCATCGGGCGCCTGCCATGTGCCGTGGAAACCGGTGCCGTAGGCGGCGTCGACGACGAGGTCGCACGGCGGCACCTGGCGACCGGGGTCGCGGGCGTCGAGCACGGTCACGCCGACACCACGGCGAGCGAGACGGCGGGCGGCGGCGCGCCCGTCGGCGCCGTTGTTGCCCGCGCCGGCGATCACGACGACGCGCCGGCCGTAGGTGCCGCCGAGCATCTCGAGGGCAGCGCTCGCCACGGCCGCGCCCGCTCGATCGATCAGCACGTCGACCGGTTCCGGCGCGGCGGCGTCGATCGCCTTCATCTCGGCCGGGGTGACGACGGGGATCATCGGGGGCTCCGGATCGGCGCCATGGCCGTAACGTACCGGTGCTGATGGCGCCCAACCTCGACGACACCCGGCTGCTGTTCGCGGCTCGCCTCGGCCGGGCCGCCCAGGCGGCGTCGAAGCGGCTCGGCCGCGGCAACGGCGCCGTCATCGGCGGCAGCGTGGCGACGTTCGTCTATCCCGACATCCTCACACGGGCCTCATCGGGGATCACCGCCATCGTCGTGAGCGGTACCAACGGCAAGACGACCACCACCCGGCTGATCGCGGCCGCCCTCGCGCCACGGGGCCCCGTGCTCACCAACGCCCACGGGGCCAATCTGCCCAACGGCGTCGTGTCGGCGCTCCTCGATCCCCATCCGCACGACGCCCACCTCGTCGCCGAGGTCGACGAGCGTTACCTCCCGATCGTGATGCGTGACGTCCGGCCGCGTGTCGTCGTCCTCCACAACCTGTCACGCGACCAGATCGACCGGATGGCCGAGGTGCGCAGCAACGCCGTGCGGTGGCGCACGGCCATCGCCGCCGCACCGGGGCTCACCGTCGTCGCCAACTGTGACGACCCGATCGTCGCCCACGCCGTCCCCGATGGCACCGAGGCCGTGTGGGTCGCGGCGGGCATGCGCTGGCGCTGGGATGCCATGAGCTGCCCGGCGTGCGGAGGCCGCATCGATTACGACGACGAAGGCGGATGGCGATGCCGTACGTGCGGTCGCGCTCGACCGCAGCCTGACGTCGCCATCGACGGGACTCGAGTCCTCCTTGGCACCGATGCCATCGAGCTCGACCTGGGTTTGCCCGGCGAGCACACCCGCTCCAACGCGGCGATGGCTCTGGCCGCCACGCGCGTGCTCGGTATCGCGCCTACTGACGCGGCGCGAGCGTTCACCACGATCACCGAGGTCGACGGCCGCTACCGGTCGTTGTGGGGCGACGGCCGTCCCGGCCGCCTGTATCTCGGCAAGAACCCCGCCGGATGGCTCGAGATCCTCGAAGTGCTCGAGCAGCAGGAGCCGCGTCCACTCGTGCTGGTGTTCAACGCCAACCAGCCCGACGGCCGTGACCCGTCGTGGCTGTGGGACGTCCCGGTGGAGCGCCTACGGGGCCGGACCGTGATCGTGAGCGGCGAGCGCGCCGCCGACATGGCCGTGCGCCTGCGTTACGCCGAAGTCGAGCACACCGTCGCCCCGTCGCTGCCCGTCGCCCTCGCCGAGGGTCGCCGCCTCGGGGCCGACGTACTGGCCACGTACACGGCATTCTGGCAGGTCAAGGAGGCCCTCAGCCGTGCCGAGCCGTGAAAGCGCGGTCCGCATCGTCGTGCTCGCCCACGACCTGTTGGGCACCTACGGAGACCTCGGCAACGGCGTCGTGCTGGAGGCCCGGCTCCGATGGCGCGGCCTCCCGAGCGAGCTCGTCGTCCACGAGGGCGGCGAGCCGGCGCCGGCGGAGGCCGACATCTACCTCCTCGGCGGGGGTGAGGACGCACCGCAGTCGCTCGCCTTCGACGAGCTGGCCGCCACCGACGGGCTGCCCCGAGCCGTCGCCAGCGGCGCCGTGGTGCTCGGCGTGTGCGCCGGCTTCCAGCTCCTCGGCCGGCAGTTCGCCACGAGCGACGGCCGCACGCTTCCGGGCTTCGGGCTGCTCGATGTGAAGACCGGCCCGGGAGGCAGCCTGCCCCGCGCCGTCGGCGAGATCGCGGTCGAGCCGGATGCGGCGTTGGGGTTGCCGACACTGACGGGATTCGAGAACCACGCCGGTCGCACGCGCCTCGGGCGCGACGCCAAACCCTTTGGGCGCGTGATCGAGGGCGTGGGCAATACGGGCACCGACGGGATCGAAGGCGCCTACCGGGGCCATGTCGTCGGCACCTACCTCCACGGGCCCGTGCTCGTGCGCAACCCGGCGCTCGCCGACCTCCTCCTGTCGTGGGTCATCGGGCCGCTGGACCCACTCAGCGAGCCGGCCGTGGAGACGTTGCGGCGCGAGCGGCTGGCGGCGGTGACCACGCCGGGTCGACGGCGGTTCGCGCGACGATGACCGCGTGTCGTCGGTTTCCTTCGATCCCATCGCGGCGCGCTACGACGCCACGCGAGGGGGCGAGGTGCGAGGCCACGTCATCGCCGATCAGCTGCGGCGGTGGCTGCCTGACGCCGGCCGGGTCGTCGAGATCGGCGTCGGGACCGCCGTAGTCGCCACCGCGCTGGCCACCACGAGCGGTCCCATCATCGGTCTCGACGTGTCGGCGGCCATGCTCGACGTCGCGGCCCAGCGCTTCCCCGGTCCGCTGGTGCAAGCCGACGCCTGCGCCGCCCCGTTGCGCGCCCGCTCGGTCGACGCCGTCACCGCCATCTGGGTGCTCCACCTCGTGGGCGACCGGCCCGCCGTCTTCGCCGAGTGCCATCGAGTGCTGCGTCCGGGCGGGCGGTTGTTGGGCGTCATCTTCGATCGGTCGCGCCGCGTCGACGATCCGCGGGTGCTGGAGCTGGAGCTCCGGCACCGGCACCGAGCCGACGAACTCGGGAATCTGCAACCGGTGGCCGAAGCGGCCGGGTTCCGGACGGCGCACGTCGAGCCATTGCCCGCCTTCGCCCGCCCGGCGACGGCCGGCCAGACCGCGGACCTCCTGGAGCAGCGGACGTGGTCGTGGTTGTGGGACATCCCGCCCGATGCCTGGGCCGCCGACGTCGTCCCCGTCATCGAAGCTCTGCGCCGCGAACCGGATCAGAAGCGAGTCGGTACGCAGCAATTGGCCCATCAGCTGGTCGTGTGGGAGCGATGAGCCTGGTGGTGCCACACTTTCGTCATGCGCACACGCGTCAAGGACCTCCTGGGGACCGAGTTCCCCATCCTCGCCTTCAGCCACTGCCGTGACGTGGTGGCCGCCGTCAGCAAGACGGGCGGCTTCGGCGTGCTGGGCGCCGTCGCCCACACCCCCGAGCAACTCGACCACGACCTGTCGTGGATCCGGGCCGAAGCGGGCGGCGCGCCGTTCGGCGTCGACCTCCTGCTGCCCCAGAAGTACGTCGGTGCCGACGAGGGCGGCCTCGACGACGACCAGACGGCGGCGTTGCTGCCGGTCGGTCACCGGGTGTTCCTCGACGGCTTGCTCGACAACTACGGCGTGCCGGCCCTGCCTGACGGCGACCACATCGCGGCCCGCCCGCTCAACGTCTCGCCCGCCGGCATCGCCCCGCTGCTCGACGTGGCGTTCTCCCACCCGATCCGGCTGATCGCCTCGGCCCTCGGGCCGCCGCCGCCCTACCTGATCGAGCGGGCCCACGGCGAAGACGTCGTCGTTGCCGCCCTCGCCGGCTCGCCCGTGCACGCCACCCGCCACGCCGCCGCCGGCGCCGACATCATCGTCGCCCAGGGCACCGAAGCCGGCGGCCACACCGGCGAGATCGCCACCATGGTGCTCGTGCCCGAGGTCGTCGACGCCGTAGCGCCGATCCCCGTGCTCGCCGCCGGCGGCATCGGCCGCGGCCGCCAGCTCGCCGCCGCACTGGCGCTCGGCGCCGAGGGCGTCTGGTGCGGGTCGGTGTGGCTCACGACCGAGGAAGCCGAGACCGACCCGGTGGTGAAGCAGAAGTTCCTCGCCGCCAGGTCGTCCGACACGATCCGCTCCCGATCACTCACCGGCAAGCCGGCCCGGATGCTGCGCACGGCGTGGACCGACGAGTGGGATCGGCCCGACGCCCCGGCCCCGCTGCCGATGCCGCTGCAGAGCGCGCTGGTGGCGGAGGCCCAGGAGCGGATCCATCGGTCGGCCCACCATCCCGGCTCCGGCGCCGAGACGCTCGACACCTACTTCGTGGGCCAGGTCGTGGGCACCCTCAACCACGTGAAGTCGGCCCGCCAGGTCGTCCTCGACATGATCGACGAGTACGTCGACACCTACGAGCGCCTCCGCAAACTCACCGAGGAGGACTGACCCCGTTCAGGCCCTCCGTTTCACGCTTGTTCAAGAACCTCTGAGGTTCTCCAACGAGCGTGAAACGGAAGGGGGAAGGCTCTACTCCGCCACCACCACCGCCTCGGCCACCAGCGCGGTGTGGGTCATCGACACGTGCCACGTCCGCACACCCTTGGCCGCGGCGAGATCGGCGGCGGCGCCCCGGAGCACCAATCGGGGTTGGCCCGACTCCTCCCGCACCACTTCGACGTCGCGGAAGCGGAAGGAGCCGAGCCCCACGCCCATGGCCTTCATGGCCGCTTCCTTGGCCGCGAAGCGGGCGCCCAACCGCCCCGCTGAACCGCCGGCGGCGGCCCGCTCGGCGTCGGTGAAGAGTCGCTCGGCCAGGCCGCGCCGGCGCGCCAGGATGCGCCCGAACCGGGCGACGTCGACGGTGTCGATGCCGACGCCGATCACGTCCGCCAGCGGTCGGCCAGGTCGGCGATCGGGTCGGTGAGGAGGTCGACGGGATCGATCGTCTCGAGGAGATCGTCGCGGAAGGTCGGCTCGGTCTCGGTGACGAAGTCGGCCAGGGCGTCGTAGCGACCGCGGTATCCCTGGAGCACCCCGCGCATCGTCGCCATCGGCAGGTGGTCGGGGATGCGCACGTGCAGCAGCGTGATGCCCGTGACCTGCGCGCCCTTGATCTCGGGTACGAGCACCACCGTGCGTCCGTCGGCGCGGCCGCGGGCAACGAGCACGTCGCGGTCCATGGCGACGCGCCGCTTCGTGCCCCGCAGGTCGTGGTTGCGCTCGACCCGCGACGGCACCTCGCGCCCGAGCCCGGCCCGGTCGACGATCTCGATGGTGGCGCGCCGTCGGGGATCGCCGTCGATGCGGTAGCGCGTGTACCCGACCACGGCCTCCACCGCCGGCGCCAGTGCGGCGAGCTGCTTGAGGGTCTGGTACTCGAGCCGGTCCCGCCCGGCGCCGGCCGCCACCACGGCCTGCACGAGCGAGGTGGCCAGCAGCCCCTCGTCGCTGCGGGAGATCCCGACGGTGACGGTCTTGGCCTGGTGCTTGATGGCGTCGATGGGCCGCGTCAGCTCCTCGATGGCCCGGGTAAGGGCGGCGGTGAGATCGTCGATCAGCACCTCGGGCGTGCCGACCTTCCCGTGCTCGAGCTGGTAGGCGTCGAGGGGCACCGGCCCGGCGGCATAGCGCAGTAGCGAGCTCAGCCGCACCGCCGTACTGGCCTCGAGGTTGCCGTCGTACATCCCGCTGCGCAGCGTGTCGGCGAACTGGTGGGCGACGGGCGCGAGGGCCTCGCGCAGCCGCGCCAGCACCATCTCGCCCGTGGCGTCGCCCTGGGCCGCGCTCTCGATCGCTTCCCGAGCCTCGCGCAACGGGCGGGCGAGGGCGTCGATGGCGAGGGCGGCCTCGTACCCGAAGAGGTGGCCCACCACGGCCGACAACACGAAGGCGAGGCGAGGCTCGACGGCCGGCACGGTGATGACGTCGAGGGCGGCGTTGAAGCGCTCCTCGCCCTCGCTGGCGATCACGATCGGCGCCGCCTTGTGGGCGCGGTAGATGGCGACTTCCTTGGCGACATCGTCGGCCGTCGAGCCGACCAGACCGGCGGCACACACCAGGATGAGCGGCTCCGACGACAGGTCGATGTGCTTCTTGTCCTCGGTGACGTCGCAGGCGATCGACTTGTAGCAGAGCTCCGACAGCTTGATCCGTACCTCTTCGGCCGCCACGCGGTTGGGGCCGTTCCCCACGACGGCCCAGTGCCGACGGGGCGGGGCGAAGCGGCGCGCCGCCTCGGCGATGACGGGCCGCCGGTCGAGCACGGCCCGCATGGCGTCGGGCAGCTCGCGCAGCGCCGCCAGCAGGACGTGACGAGCCCGGGGATCACCCGCGCCGAGAGCCTCGGCCACGGCGCACGACAGCAGGACACCCGCCGCCACCTGGGCGTAGAAGGCCTTCGTGGACGCCACGCTCATCTCGACATCGCGGCCGTCGGACGTGTACAGCACACCGTCGGACTTGTCGGTGAGGTCGCTGCGGCGGCGGTTCACGATGGCCACCACGGACGCGCCCCGACCACGCGCCAGGTCGACGGTGCGATTCGTGTCGGTGGTCGTCCCGCTCTGGCTCACGGCCACGACGAGGGTGTCGGACAGGTCGGCCGCCATGCCGAAGCCGGACAGCTCCGTGGCCGTGGTGGCCTGCACCACGACGCCGCTGCCGTGGACCAGGCCGGCCAGCACTTCGGCCACGCTCTGACCCGCCACCGCGGCCGTGCCCTGCCCGATGACGACGACACGCGTGATGGCGCCGCTCGCGAGCTTGGCTCGCAGCTCGGCCGGCATGGTGGCGTCGCCCAGATCGGCGCGCAGGAGTCCGCCGTCGTCGTGGATGTGGCCGCGCAGCGTCTTGCGGAAGCTCGTCGGGGCCTCGACGATCTCCTTCAGCAGGAAGTGCGGCGCCGCACCCCGATCGATGTCGCGCGTCGTGATCTCGGCGTGGACGATCTCGCTGGAATCGAGCGGGATCTCGGTGCCGTCGTAGGCGAGCCGCCGGATGCCCTCCAGGGTGCCGGCACGGACGCCGTCGAGCACGAACACTTGGCCCCGGCTGGCGGCCTCGCCGGGACGAGCGGGCGTCTCGCCGTCCATGCGGACGTATGCCGCCGTCTCCTCGACGAGCCCGTACGGCTCGCTGGCGACGATGTACATGCCGTCGGCGAGGCCCACGTACAGGGCCTGGCCGCTGCCTCGCAGCGCGAGCAGCACACTGTCGGGCCTCGTGCTGGCGCAGGCGCCGATGGCGACCGACCCCTCGAACGACGCAACGGTCCGGCGGAACGCCTCCGCCAGGTCGAACCCGTCGCCGACGGCCCGCGAGACGAGGGCCGGGATCACCTTGGCGTCGGTGGTGATGGGCGCGGCCACGCGCAGCCCGTACGCCGCCTTCAGGTCGGCGTGGTTGTCGACGTCGCCGTTGAGGGCGGCGACGACATAGGGGACGTCGGTGCTGCCGGCGCCGTCCTCCTCCTGGTTGAGGGGATGAGCGTTGGGCTCGGAGATGATCCCGACGCTCGCCCAGCGCGTGTGGCCCAGCACGGTGACCCGGGCCGCCGGCGCCGCCAGCGCCAGCCGCAGCAGATCGTCGCCCCGGATGGCGGCTCGCAGCGCCGCCGTGTTGTCGCCCAGCTCGCCGATCTCGGCCGCCGCCTTGTACACGAATGAGAGGGCGCCGTCAGAGGTGAGCCGCACCGATCCCGACCGGAACAGCGGGTCCGCCGACCGGGGTCCGAGCAGCGCGCGGACCGTCTCGTCCTCGGGGTCGAGCTGGTGGTCCCACACCAGGAGGTGCAGGCCGGCCGAGTCGCGGCCCCGAACCTCGAGGCGGTCGATCGCCGACAGCGCCATCTGCACCGCGGTGTAGGCGGCGACGGCAGCGGGGCCGGCGTCCCGTCCGCCCAAATCGAGGACGGCGCCGGCCGTGCGCAGGCGGTCGCGCCGGATCGCCCACAGGGCGTCGCGCACGGTCACGAGGGCGGCGTTGAGGGCCTCGAGGTCGGCCGGCTGTGCCGCCTCGGACTCGAGCCGCGCTTCGATGGCGGCGACCCGGCCGTCGAGAACGTCGAGCCGGGCCGTGACGGCGGCCCGCAGGTCGGGCCGGGCCAGCAAGGCCCGCACACCGGGAATGCCCCGCAGCCGCTCGTCGGCGGCGGCGGCGTGGCCGGCGACGGCGAGGACGGCCTCGGCGCCGGCGTGCGGCCCGAGCGGCACGCCGATGGCGCCGTCGAGAGCCGCCAGGATCTCCTCGGGCGACGACGCCGGCCGGCCGTCGGGGCCGGTCACGATGGCGACGATCCCGCACATGGAGCAGTCAGGCTACCGAACCAACTGACCCGCGTTCAGGGTCGTGGAGGCCTTGAACGCGGGTCAGTTCGCTTCGAGGGCGTCGGCGAGCTCGGCCGCCACCGTTTCGGCCTCGTCGTGGGTGGCGGCCTCGACCATCACCCGCACGACGGGCTCGGTGCCGCTGGCGCGCACGAGGACTCGTCCTGTGGTGCCGAGGCGGGCCTCGGCCGCCGCGACCTGCGCCGCGATGCGCTCGGCGGCCTCAGGACCCGAGCCGGTGACGCGCACGTTCACGAGGACCTGCGGCAGCCGTGTCATCGCCGATTCGGCCAGCGCCGCCAGCGAGGTGCTCTTGCGGGCCATCACGTCGAGGAGCACCAGCCCGGTCAAGACGCCATCGCCCGTCGTCGCCATGTCGCGGAAGATGACGTGGCCGCTCTGCTCGCCGCCGAGTGACCATCCGCCGTCCTCCATCGCCCCGAGCACGTACCGGTCGCCCACCGGCGTGGTGACGACGGCGATGCCCTCGCCCGCCATGGCCAGATGGAATCCCAGGTTCGTCATCACGGTGACCACGACGGTGTCGGCCTGGAGCAGGCCGCGGTCACGGAGATCGCGGGCGCAGATGGCGATGACGTGGTCGCCGTCGACCACCGCGCCGCTGGCGTCGACGGCGATGAGGCGGTCGGCGTCGCCGTCGAAGGCCAGGCCGGCGTCGGCACCGGCATCGACGACGGCCAGCCGCAGCGTCTCCGGGTGCGTCGCACCGCAGCGGTCGTTGATGTTGCACCCGTCGGGGTGATCGCCGATGACCACGACCTCGGCACCGAGCCGTTCGAAGGCGGCCGGCGCCACTTCGATGGCGGCCCCGTTGGCGCAGTCGAGCATCACGCGCAGGCCGTCGAGGCGGCGAGGGCCGAGGGCGCGTACCAGATGCTCGACGTAGCCGTCGACGTCGCCGTGGCGTTCACTGATAGTGCCGACGCCCTCGCCGGCGGGACCGAGCGGCGGCTTGGCCAGCACCGCTTCGAGCTCGGCTTCGATCGCCTCCTCGACGTCGTCGGCCAGCTTCACCCCACCGGGCGCGAACAGCTTGATGCCGTTGTCGGCGTACGGATTGTGCGACGCCGAGATCATGGCGCCCACGACGTCCTCGACTTGCGAGAGGTACGCCACGCCGGGTGTCGGCAGCACGCCGAGGCGATCGACGTTCACGCCTTCGGCCGCGAACCCGGCCGCCAGCGCCGCCTCCAGCAGGGGGCCCGAGATGCGGGTGTCGCGCCCGATGACGACGTGGTCGCCGCCGAGCACACGGGCCGCGGCGCGGCCGAGCGCGAGGGCCAGCTCCGGTGTGAGTTCGGCATTGGCGACACCGCGGACGCCGTCGGTGCCGAAGCGCAGCGCCATCGACGCTCCGTTGCGCGTCAGCGCTTCGAGTACTGCGGCGCCTTGCGGGCCTTCTTCAAGCCGTACTTCTTGCTCTCCTTGACCCGCGCGTCACGCGTGAGGAGACCGGCCTTCTTCAGACCGGGACGGAGTTCGCTGTCGAGGCCGACCAGGGCCCGGGCGATCGCCATCCGGAGGGCGCCGGCTTGGCCGGTGACGCCGCCGCCGTCGATCGTGGCATCGACGTCATAGACCTCGTCGGTGCTCGTGAGGCGCAACGGCTCGGTGACGACCATCCGCTGGGTGGCCGTCGGGAAGTACTGCTCGATCGGGCGCCGGTTGACGACGATGACACCCGTGCCGGGCCGGATGCGCACACGGGCGACGGCCTCCTTGCGGCGGCCGGTGCTCTGGACGAGGGGCTTGCTCACGATGTCTCTCTCTCGACCGGTGCTCAGCGGGCCTTGGCGTGGGCCAGCTCGAGGGGCTTGGGCTGTTGGGCGGCGTGGGGATGGGTGGGGCCGGCGTACACCTTCAGCTTCTTCAGCATCTGGCGACCGAGCGGTCCCTTCGGCAGCATGCCCCGGATGGCGCCGCGGATGGCGTCCTGGGGCTTGCGCTCGAGGTAGTGGGCGAACGACTCGCGCTTGATGCCGCCGGGGTAACCGGAGTAGCGGACGAGCTCCTTGCTGTCGGCCTTGCCCGCCGTGAGCACGATCTTGGAGGCGTTCACGATCACGACGTGATCGCCGGTGTCGAGATGGGGGGCGAACACGGGCTTGTGCTTGCCGCGCAGGATGCGGGCGGCCTCGGTGGCGACGCGCCCGAGCACCAGGCCGTCGGCATCGATCACGTGCCACGCGCGCTCGATCTCGCTCGCTTTCGGAGAATAGGTACGCATGCCGCAGGCTTTCTGTGCGCGCTCAGCCGGCGGTCCGACCGAGGAACCGGGAAAGGATACGGGCTCCGACGGCCGGATCACAAGGGCGCGTGACCGTCCCCACCGGCCCGATGTGACGGAAATGCACCCCTGAGGTGCAGAACCGTCACCTCGGCGGGCGAACCGGCGCTACAGGCCCTTCTCGATCGGGTTCCGGAGCGTGCCGATGCGCTCGATGGTGACCTCGACCTCCTCGCCCGGCACCATCCAGCGCGGCGGCGTCCGGGCTGCCCCGACGCCCCCGGGCGTGCCGGTGACGATGAGATCGCCCGGCTCCAGCGTCAGCACGCCGCTGATGGTCTCGACCAGTTGGGCCACGTCGAAGATGAGGTTGGACGTGTTGGAGTCCTGGAGGACCTCGCCGCCGATCGTGGTGGAGATGTGCAGGCCTGACGCCCCGGGCGGCAGCTCGTCGGCGGTGACGAGCTCGGGCCCGAACCCGCCCGTCCCGTCGAAGTTCTTGCCCGGCGTGTACTGGCTCGTCTTGCGCTGGAAGTCGCGGACGCTGGCGTCGTGGAAGACGGAGTACCCGGCCACGTGGTCGAGGGCGTCCTCCAGTGGGATGTTCCGGCCACCGACCCCGATCACGGCGACGAGCTCACCCTCGTAGTCGAGCTGCGACGAGGCCTGGGGCACCAGGAGCGGATCGCCGTGGGCGACCAGCGTGGTGTTCCAGCGGGGGAACAGCACCGGGTAGGTGGGCGCGGCCTGGCCCGTCTCCGCCGCGTGGTCGGCGTAGTTCAAGCCGACGCAGATGATCTTCGACGGGTTGGGCACCGACGGCAGGAGCCGGACGTCGGCCAAGGCGACGGACGGCTCGTCGGCCCACCCCTCGAGGCCCTCGGGACCGAAGGCCAGGGCCGCCGAGATCGTCATGGCCCTAGGCAGCTCGTGCACCCGGTCGTCGACCCGGACGCCGGACCGCACCTGACCGCCGTGGACGTAGCTCACCAGCTTCATGGCCAATCCTCCTGCGTCGTCACGAGGGGGACGCTAGCCAGCCGGAACCGTCCGGGTAGCCGACCTCCCACAGGCACAGGCCGTGGGGCGGGGCGATGTTCCCGACGCCGGCGCGATCCCGGGCCCGCAGCACGGCGAGCACGTCCCCGGCCCGGCGCCGGCCCCGGCCCACATCGACGAGCAAGCCCACGATCGAGCGCACCATCTGGTGGCAGAAGGCGTTGGCCCGGATCTCGAACCGGAGAACGCCCGTCGGGTCGGTCTCCCATCCAACTTCCAGCACACGACGCACGAGCGTGGCCGGCGGGGCGCCCTCGGCCACCTTGGGGGC
>DASXAI010000578.1:0-1744 GCA_036406775.1 Acidimicrobiales bacterium | reverse complement strand
TCGTCGGTGCTGACGCCGTCGACCGGTTCGACGACCACCACGCCGAGGCCGGCGTAGCGGTGGTCGAGGGCGAGCTCGATCGGCACGCCGTCGTCGTCGGCGTACGACACCGCCGCCAGGTCGTAGAGACCCGTGTGGGCGTGGGTACGGTCGTTGAAGCCGCGGTTGTTGCTGTACAGCCACCACACCTGCGGGCCCGACCAGGCGCCGTGCTCCTCGCCCCGGCCCTCGAGCTCCCAGTAGATCGAGAGGTACGAGCCGGCGTCGAGCGGCTTGGCGAACGGGCTGTCGGCCGGGAAGCGCAGGTCCTTGAGCCGGCGGGGTGCCACCCACCGGGCCCCGGCGAACAGCCACGGGCCGATCATGCAGCCGGCGTAGAAGTGGTCGCGCTCGTACCAGCGGTTGTAGGCCACCTCGAAGCCCGGGTTCGGGTCGACCATGGTGAACAGGATCGGTCCGAGCTTGATCGGGTAGTCGTCCATCACAGCCTCCTCATCCGGGCCAGACGATGCTCTGGAGCTCGCTGTAGGCGTGCAGCGCGAAGGATCCGCCGTCGCGGCCCACGCCGCTCTTCTTGAACCCGCCGAACGGCGTCTCGGGGTTGCGATTGAGCGTGTTCAGGCCGACGTTGCCGCACCGCAGCCGCTGGGCCACCCGGAGGGCCTGGGCCGTGTCGCCCGACCACACGTAGTCGTAGAGGCCGAAGTCGGTGGCGTTGGCGATGGCGATGCCCTCTTCTTCGTCGTCGAACGGGATGGCCACCACGACGGGCCCGAAGATCTCCTCCTGGGCGACGGTCATGTCGTTGGTGCAGTCGGCGATGAGCGTGGGGCTGACGAAGAAGCCGCGCGCGAGGTCGGGCCGCGACCCACCGGCGACGATGGTGCCGCCGCCGTCGACGCCCGACTGCACGTAGCCCTCCACCCGCTCGCGGTGGCGGCCGCTGATGACGGGGCCCACCACCGTGTCGGGTGCGGTGGGATCGCCGACCTTCACCGTCTTGGCGATGTGGGCCAGCTTCTCCACGATCTGGTCGTAGACACCGCGCTGGGCGATGAGCCGCGTCGGCGCCGTGCAGATCTGGCCGGCGTGGAACGTGAAGGTGCTCGCCGTCCCGAGGGCGGCCCGGTCGAGATCGGCGCCGTCGAAGACGAGGCTCGCCCCCTTGCCGCCGAGTTCCAGGAGCTGGCGCTTCATCGACCGCCCCGCGACTTCGCCGATGCGGCCGCCGATGGCGGTGCTGCCCGTGAAGCTCACCATGTCGGTGTGGGGCGAAGCGACGAGGGCCTCGGCCGCCGCCGGGCCGGCGCCGACGACGAGGTTGACGACGCCGGGCGGGAACCCCGCCTCCTGCAGCGTCTCGACCAGCCGGATCACCCCGAGCGGGTCCTGCGGCGCCGGCTTCACGATCACGGTGTTGCCCATGGCGAGGGCCGGTCCGATCTTGCCGACCACGTTCGTCAACGGCACGTTGTAGGAGGTGATGCCTACGACAACGCCGACCGGCTGGCGCACCGCCATGGCGTTGATCAGGCCGCCACCCGCGCCCATGGGGCCGCCCATGTTCGGCACCGGGGCCAGCGGGAGCTCGCGCGCCTCGAGGGCGCCGCGGGCGTAGCGCCGCAGCCGGGCGATGGACCCGCCCACGTTGGCCATCTGGGTCATCGTGGTGGTGGCGCCCGTCTCGGCCTGGGCCAGCGGCACGATCTCGGCGAAGCGCTGCATGAACAGGTCGGCGGCCTTG
>DASXAI010000577.1:0-2165 GCA_036406775.1 Acidimicrobiales bacterium | reverse complement strand
GATCCGCTTCCCGTCGCCCGTGCCGGTCGGCGCCAAGGTGCGCCTCGGCGCCAGGCTGCTGGCGGTGGAGGACGTCACCGGCGGCGCCCCGGGGACGGTGGAGATGACCTTCGAGGTCGAGGGCGCGCCCAAGCCCAGCTGCGTCGCGGAGGTGATCTTCCGTTACTACGTGTAGGTCGGGACCGGCGCCGAGGAGGCGCCGCGGAAGTTCGGCATGACCTCAGTAGCGAGCAGCGTGAGCGTCTCGGTGTCCGGGTAGTCGGCGCACCACGGCACGAACCCGGTGCAACCGAGGTCGAGGTACGTCTGGATCTTCTCGCACACCTGCTCGGGCGTCCCCACCAGGTTTCCCGGGCGCCACGACGACACCGGCTCGTTCCACAAGCTCCGGCTGCCGGCGGCGCGCACCTCGGCCTCCGTGGAGCGGATGAACACCTCCGGTGACCAGGTCTTGCGGATCTCCTCCTCGTCGCGGCCGACCTCGGCGCAGTGCTGCTTCAGGACCTCCCGCTTGCGCCGCCACTCGTCCGGGTTGCCTCCGAAGTTGGAGCAGTCGGCCAGCCGGGCCACGACCCGCAGCGTGAGCTGCTCGCCCCCGCCGCCGATCCAGATAGGCGGGTGGGGCTGCTGCAGCGGCTTGGGATCGCAGTTGGCCCGGACCGTGTCGTAGTACTTCCCGTGGTAGGTCGTCTCGGGCTGCGTCCACATCGACCGCACGATCTCCACGCACTCCCGCAACCGGCCGATGCGCTCCCGAGGTGGCGGGAAGTCGTAGCCGTAGCCCCGGTACTCGTTCTCGTACCAGCCGGCGCCGATCCCCCAGTCGAGACGGCCCCCGGAGACGACGTCGACGGTGGAGGTGATCTTGGCCAGCAGCGACGGCTGGCGGTACGAGTTGCACCCCACCATCTGCCCCAGCCGCACCCGGCTGGTGAGCTGGCTGATGGCGGCGATCGTGGTCCAGCACTCGAACACGGCCTCGTGAGCCGGCCGGGGCACGTTGTGGACGTGGTCGTACAGCCAGACGGAGTCGTACCCGAGCTGTTCGGCCCGCTGGGCGATCTCGACGGCCTTTCCCCACTTGGCCTCGGCGCCGTCGAACGACGACAGCTCCATCTTCCAGCCCTGAGGCACGAACGCCCCGAAAATCACGCGCGACGTCATCGGCCTCGACCATATCGCCGCTGCTCGGCGGCCTAACGTGACGCCCGTGCGGAGGAGGCTCGCCGTCCTGGCGACGCTCGTGACGCTGGCGGGCCCGATGGCGGCGGGACCGGCCGTCGCCCAGGAAGCCGCCCCCGCCCCTACTGCCGACAGCGTCACCGGCCTGGCCGACAAGGTGACCCAGGCCGCCAACCTCGTCGCCGCCCTCGGGCAGCGCCGGGCCGACCTCACCGCCGAGCTGGCCCGCCGCGACGCCACCATCGCCGACATCCAGGCCCACCTCACGGTCCTGCAGAAGACCTCGTCGGAGGCGGTGGCGGCGGCCCGCCAGCAGGCGCTGGCCAGCTACATGCGCAGCGACGCCGCCGAGCAGTCCCGCGCCCTGCTGAACGCCCTGGGCCAGCCCGACGCCAACGACGTGGCCTGGAGCCTCGGCCTGCTCCGGGTCACCCACGAGCACTCGATGGACGTCCTGAAGGCGGCCAGCACGGCCCAGGGCGACGCCAACAGCCAGCTCACCACCGCCCTGGCCGAACGGGCCACCGTGGCCGCCCAGCTCGAACAGGTCGGCCCCGCCGTCGACCAGGCGCAATCGGCGCTGGCGACGGCGCAAACCGAGCTCACCGCCACCGTCACCCGGGTCGGGGCCACCGTCGCCGACGGCATGACCACCGTCGCCTACGCCGCCTACCGCAAGGCGGCCGACGACCTCGCCGCCGAACAACCGGCCTGCGGGCTGCGGTGGGAGCTGCTGTCGGCCATCGGCAAGACCGAGTCGAACCACGGCGGGGGCCGCCTCGACGCCAACGGCAACTCGATCGTGCCCATCATCGGCATCCCGATCGGAGCCGACACCGACGGCGGCGCCCTCGACCTCGACTCCGGCCGGGACCACGCCGTCGGACCGATGCAGTTCATCCCCTCGACCTGGCGCTCCTCGGGCGCCGACGGCGACGGCAACGGGACCGCCGATCCCAACAACGTGTTCGACGAGGCGTTGG
>DASXAI010000576.1:0-2654 GCA_036406775.1 Acidimicrobiales bacterium | reverse complement strand
TGATCACGACGGTGGCCGAGGCCGCACCGGCGGCGGGGGAGGCCGGTGCCGGCGCCGCGCTGACCGGCCCGGCGTCGTCGGCGGCGTTGACGATGAGGGCGCCGGCGGTGAAGGCGGCGGCCGCCGCGCACACGACGAGCGACCCGGTGATCCGTGCAGTCATGCCCACCCGTACGCCCGCCGCCGTCCTACGGTTCTGACGAAGGTAGGCGGGATATACGACACTCCAGCGACGCGAGAACCGGGGGAGGGCGCGCTGCGTACGGGACGGCATGACGACGACCGCCGTCCTCGAAGCCCCTGAGGAAACGCGCCCGAGCCGCACTGCCGTCGCCCTGATCGCACCGGCGCTGGCCGGTGGCGCCGTCGCCGTGGCCCTCAGCGTGTACGGCCGCGTGCACGACGCCACGTTCCGGCCGATCTTCGACCTGGGCTTCCCGTCGATGCAGGCCATGAAGGCGTGGCTGGCGACGGGCGCGGTGACGCTCGCCCTCTTCCAGCTCGTGTCGGCGCTCACGATGTACGGCCGCCTGCCCTTCGTGCGGCGGACGCCGCGCTGGCTGCCGTTCGCCCACCGCTGGTCGGGCACGGCCGCGTTCCTCCTGTCGCTCCCCGTCGCCTACCACTGCTTGTGGGCGCTCGGCTTCCAGTCCGACGCCGGCGCCCGCCCGCTGATCCACTCGATCCTCGGGTGCGCCTTCTACGGCGCCTTCACCACCAAGCTGCTGGCGCTGCGGGCCAAGCGGCTCCCTGCCTGGGCCATCCCGGTGCTCGGCGCCATCCTCCTGACGGTGCTGACGGCCGTATGGCTAACGTCGGCAGTGTGGTTCTTCACGACCGTGGACTTCCCGGCATTTCGCTGATCGCCACCGGCCGGTGCTCGCGCACCGACCGCCACGCCGCCAAGCCGATCACGAGCGGCGCCCGCCCGTCGAACCCGGTGACCGGCGGCGGCTCGCCGGCCCCGACCGCCTCCACGAACGCCGCCCACTCGCGCACGTACGACGGGATGTAGCGCTCGATGAAGAAGTACGGCAGCGGCGGCAGACGCGTGCCGTCGGCGGTGCGCACCACGCCGGGGAACGCCAGCGGGTTCTCCGACGCCGCCATCCCCTTCGAGCCGAACACCTCGACGCGCTGGTCGTAGCCGTAGACGGCCTGACGGCTGTTGTCGATCACGGTGATGCACTCGTTGGCGTGGGTCAGCGTGACGACGGCGGTGTCGAGGTCGGGGACGGCGGCCAACGCCGGCTCGATCCGTATCGCGCCCTGGGCGTACACCTCCACCACCTCGCTGCCGGTCACGAACCGGGCCATGTCGAAGTCGTGGATCGTCATGTCGAGGAAGATGCCGCCCGACACCTTGATGTAGTCGAGCGGCGGCGGCGCCGGGTCCCGGCTCGAGATGCGCACGAGCTGCACCTCGCCGACCTGGCCCGAGGCGACGGCGTCGTGGACGGCGCGATGGGCCGGATCGAAGCGCCGGTTGAAGCCGATCATCAACGGGACACCCGCGACGGCGACGGCGGCGAGGCCCCGGTCGACCTCGGCCAGGTCGAGCGACACGGGCTTCTCGCAGAAGATCGCCTTGCCGGCGGCGGCCGCCGCCACCATCACGTCCACGTGCGTGTCGGTCGACGAACAGATCGCGATGGCATCGACGTCCGGTGACGAGATGAGGGCGTCGACGGCGACGGCCGGTACGTCGAACCGCGCCGCCACCGCCTCGGCCGTCTCGGCGCGGGCATCGGCCACGCCTGCCAATGCCGCTCCCGGCACTTGGTGGGCGACGAGTTCGGCGTGCATGGCGCCGATACGCCCGACGCCCACGATGCCGATGCGGAGCACAGTCACCAGCCGACGCGCTGGGCGGCCTTGCCCGCCTCCAGGCGCGCCCGCGCCTCACGCACCGAAGGCCGGTCGCTCACCTCTGGCACGCCCACCTCCCAGAACGCGCCGCCCTCGGTCCACGCGTGCGGCTGCGTGCGGATGACGATCACCGCCGTGCGGTCGGCACCCTTGGCCCGGTCCAGCGCCTCCTCGAGCTCGGCGATGGTCGTGACGGTCTCCGCCACGCACCCCATGGCGGCGGCATGGGCGGCGAAGTCGACGGCGACGAGCCGCTCGATCCGGGCGTCGGCGAGCAGGTTGTTGAAGCTGGCGCCGCCTTGGTTCACCTGGAGGCGATCGATGACGGCGAACCCGCCGTTGTCGCACACGACCGCGATCATCTTGTGCCCGCTCAGGACCGAGCTGTAGAGGTCGCTGTTCATCATGAGGTACGACCCGTCGCCGGTGAGGGCGTACACCTCGCCGATACCGGCACGGGCCATGGCCGCGCCCCAGCCGCCCGACAGCTCGTAGCCCATGCACGAGAACCCGTACTCGCAGTCGAAGGTGGCGACGCCCTTCGACTGCCAGTTGACGTTCAGCTCACCGGGCAGACCGCCGGCGGCGGTGAGGACGTAGTCGCGCTCGCTGGCCGCTCGATGCACGGCGCCGATCACCTGCGCGTACGACGGCACGCCAGCGCCCGCCGTCGTCGCCTTCTCGACGAGCCGCCGATGCTCCCCCGCCTCCGCCCTGGCCTGCTCGACCCAGGGCATGGGCGCGGCCCACCCGTCGAGGAGCGGCCCGAGCTCCGCCAGCGCCTC
>DASXAI010000575.1:0-2019 GCA_036406775.1 Acidimicrobiales bacterium | reverse complement strand
GACGAGGCGTCCCGCGAGGTCGGCGACGATCTCGCTCAGGGTGAGCTGCTGCCCGGAGCCGTGCGGGAACTCGAACGTGTGGGCGTCGCCGAGACGCCGCGCGAAGCGCGTGAGGGCTCCGATGACGAGGTAGTTGACGGGGAACCAGATCGGGCCGCGCCAGTTGGAGTTGCCGCCGAACAGTGCGGTCGTCGACTCGGCGGGCTCGTAGTCGACGCTCGACGCGACCTCGCCGGCGATCCAGAACTCGAAGGGGTGACCGCGGTAGATCGCCGACAGTGAGCGGATGCCGTGGGGTGAGAGGAACTCGCTCTCGTCGAACAACTTCTCGAAGACACGGACCAACTGGTTCACACGCACGACGCCCAGCAGGAGGCGTTGATCGCCCGGCCGGCCCTGCAGGAGCCCGGCCTCGGTGAGCCGGTCCCGGTCGCTCAGGCCCTCGGCCCGCAGCAGTCTCGTGAACTGCTTCCCGACCCGCTCGGCCCGGGCCAAAGCGGCCTCGTCCACCACAACCGCCGCGAGCAGCGGGATGATACCGACCATCGAGCGGACCTTGACCGGTACGACCTGGCCGCTCGGCGTCACCAGCCGGTCGTAGTACAGGCCGTCGGTGTCGTCCCACACGCCCGACTCGTACATCGCGTCCGAGATGGCGGCGAAGTGCTCGAGGAACTTCATGATCACGTCGGCCGCGGGCCGGCGGCCGGCGCGCTGGAGGATCGCCGCGATGGAGCCCATGGCGAGGGCGTACGACGCCATCCAGCCCGTGGCGTCCGACTGTTCGAGCGTGCCGCCCACGGGGAGATGGGAACGGTCGATGGGGCCGATGTTGTCGAGGCCGAGGAAGCCGCCCTCGAACAGGTTGTTGCCCCATTCGTCCTGGAGGTTCACCCACCACGTGAAGTTCACGAGGAGCTTGTCGAGGATGCGGCTGAGGAAGTCGAAGTCGCGGGCGCCGTCGATGGCGAACACCTCGAGCGCGGCCCACGCCTGCACCGGGGGGTTGACGTCGCTGAAGTCCCACTCGTAGGCGGGCAACGCTCCGTTCGGGTGCTGGAACCACTCCCGACACACCAGGATCAGTTGGTACTTGGCGAAGGCCGGATCGACGTGGGCCAGGGCGACGCAGTGAAAGGCCAGGTCCCACGCCGCGAACCACGGGTACTCCCACTTGTCGGGCATCGACATGATGTCGAACGCCCGGAAGTGGGTCCAACGGGCGTTGCGGCCCTCCCGCCGGGCCGGCGACGGCGGCGGCTGGGTCGGGTCGCCCGCCAACCACCGGTGCACGTCGTAGTCGTAGAGCTGCTTGCTCCACAGCATGCCGGCGAAGGCCTGGCGCATCACGAGGGCGGCGTCATCGCTCGTGCCGGCCGGCGTCAGCTCTCGATAGAACTCGTCGGCCTCGCGCTGGCGCTGCTGCACGACGGCGTTGAAGGCGGCGCCGAGGTCGGCGGCGCCGGTCGATGGCCGAAGGCGCAGCCGCAGTTCGACCGTCGCACCGGGGGCGACCGCGAGCCGGTACCAGCACGCCGCCTTGGTGCCGCGCCGGTCGGGGTTCACCGCGTCGGCGCCGTTGACGACGTGGTCGTTGATGGCGTCCTTCGGATGGGCCGGCCCCGGCGCGCCGTAGAGCCGGGTCAGGTTGGTCTCGTTGTCACAGAAGAGCAGTTCCGGTGCGGCGCCGTCGGGTCCGTCCCCCGGCACCAGCCGGAGGTCGCCCAGGAACGGGTGGGGGATGGTGATGGAGCCGTCGGCCGCCGCCGCCAGCTCTGGCTTCGGCGCGGCGAGGTCCCAGTCCCACGTGTTGCGGAACCACACCGTCGGCAGGACGTGCAGCGTGTCGGTATCCGGACCGGCGTTGGTGACGCGCACCGTCATCAGCAGGTCGAGCGGGTCGGCCTTGGCGTAGTCGACCTCGACGATCCAGTAGCGGTCGTCGTCGAACACACCGGTGTCGATGAGCTCGTACTCGAACTCGTACCGGCTACGCCGGCCGTTCTCCCCGATCAGGTC
>DASXAI010000574.1:0-12250 GCA_036406775.1 Acidimicrobiales bacterium | reverse complement strand
GGCCATCGGCGCCGCCGTCGGTGCGGTCGAGGTCGGCACATTGGCGCTGCCGTCGTTCCAAGTCAGCTGCGGGTCGTGCGTCGAGTGCCAGCGGGGAAAGTCGGCGATCTGCCGCGCCTACCCGATCCTGTCCGACTACGGGATGGAGCCGCTGTCGGGCGTCGAGTACGGCGGCATGGTCTCGGATCTCGTGCGCGTGCCGCACGCCGACACGATGCTCACGCCGCTCCCGGTGGGGCTCGACCCCGTCGCCGTCGCCAGCGTGCCGGACAACGTGCTCGACGGCTACCGCGCCGTCGCCCCGCACCTGACCCGGCGTCCTGGGGTCGACGTCACGATCGCGTGTCACGGCATTCCGAGCATCGCGCTCTACGCGGCCCAGGCCGCCCTCGCCCTGGGCGCCGGCTCGGTGACCGTCGCCGGTGCCGACGATGCCGTCCTGGCGTTGGCCGCCGACGTCGGTGCCCGACCCCTGCGGGTCGACTTCACGGCGCGGCCACCCGACAAGTGGGAGTTGGTGGTCGACTGCGGCATCGATCCCGCCGGGTTCCAGTGGGCGCTCCGGGCCACGGCGCCCGAGGGCGTGCTGCAGAGCGTCTCGAGCTACCTCGACGACACGATCCCGGTCGGCCTGCGCCGGCTCTACACCCTCGGGATCGAACTGCACATCGGGCGAGCCCACTCGGCCGCACTGCTGCCGGAGGTCGTCGCGCTCGTCGCCGACGGCCGCCTCCATCCCGAGCTGGTCACCACCACGGTGATCGGGTGGGAGGAGGCGCCGAAGCGGTTCGTCGAGCCCACCGTGAAGCTCATCGTCGACCGAACGTAGGAGGAACATGCTCCCGGTCCGCTATGCCCGCACCGGCGGCGTCGCCACCGTCACCATGGACGACGGCAAGGCCAACGCCCTGTCCCCGGCGATGCTCGGCGCCGTGAACGACGCCCTCGACCGCGTCGAGAAGGACGACGTCGCCGCGGCCGTCCTCGCCGGGCGACCGGGCCGGTTCTCGGCGGGGTTCGACCTCAACGTGCTCCGCGCCGGCGGCTCCGAGGCCGTGGCCATGGTGCGAGGCGGCTTCGAGCTGGCCGAACGACTGCTCGGCTTCCCTCGCCCAATCGTGGTGGCCTGCACCGGCCACGCGATGGCGATGGGCTCGTTCCTCCTGTGCGCCGCCGACCACCGGGTCGGGGCGGCCGGCGACTTCAAGATCCAGGCCAACGAGGTGGCCATCGGCATCACCATGCCGTACTCCGCACTGGCGCTCCTGCGGTACCGGCTCACCCCCGCCGCGTTCGACCGCGCCGTCGGTTTGTCGGCGCTCTTCACGCCGGCCGCCGCCATCTCGGCCGGCTGGCTCGACGACGTCGTCGACCTCGACGCCGTCGTGCCGGCGGCCCAGTCGATCGCCTCCTCGTTGGCCGGGCTCGATCCGGCGGCCCATGCGGCCTCGAAGCGACGGGCTCGTGCCGACGTGCTCGCCGAAGTCCGGCGGGGCATCGAGTCGAGTACGAGCGAGTTGGCGCCGACCTGATCCGGCCGCGGCAGCAGCGTCACTACGTTGTGAGCATGGTGATGACGGCAGCGGAAACGAACCTGGTCGAACCGCCGGACGAGTGCTGGTGCTGCGGCGACCGTACGGCCGGCGCCATGCGCCTTCGGTTGCACGCCCACCCGGGCGTCGGCATCTGCGTCCGATGCGTCCAGTGGCTCGGCCAGCAGCAGGTCGTGATGAGTCGCAGGACGGGCCAAACGTCAACCGGCTCACTGTGGGCACAGATCCAGGATCGGGCGGCCGGCGCCTTCGATGGGCTCCGGAAGGGTCGGAGCGGCCTCGCCTGATCCCGGCCCCGTGGAGGACTTCGAGAAGGACGCCGGCGAGCTCGACGACATCGCGGATCGAGAAGAGCTGCGCAGCCGGTACGAGCTGCTGCTGCAGGAGATCCGGGTCTCGCTGCCCGGGGTGCAGATCCTCCTCGCCTTCCTCCTCACGGCGCCGTTCTCGCAACGTTTCGGCGACGTGGATTCGTGGGGACGCGCCGCCTTCGGCATCGCGTTGGGCAGCTCGCTGGTGTCAGTGGTCTGCCTGCTGACGCCGACCATCCTGCACCGCTTGGGCGAGCGGACGGCACGGGCCCAGCGGCTCGTCTGGAGCATCCGTCTCGAAGTGGCGGGGCTCCTCGCCGTCGCCGTCGCTCTCGTAACGGCCACATGGGGTGTGTCGCGCTACGTGTTCAACTCCGCGGTGGGATGGACGGTGACCGGCGGCGCCGTGGCCCTGTTCCTCGTCTGTTGGGTCGTGCTGCCGCGGCGCCTGCGGCGCCGGTGGCACTCCACGCACCGCGACACGTAGCAGTCAGCCGGGCCGCGGCAAGAGCTGCTCGACGAGATGACGGACGGCGGCGGGATCGAGAGGCTCGTCGCCCATCAGCCGGCGCATGAAGATGGGTCCGGCGAGGGCATCGGCCATCATCTCGACGTCGAGGTCGGCCGGGATCTCTCCTCTCTCCTGGCCGCCGACGAGGAGGTCGACCAGCCGCTGGCGTCCGGCCCGCGACATCCGGTTGTGGAGCTCGCGGCATTCGGGATCGCGTTCGGCGGCGTCGATGAGAGCCGGCAGGCACGACGACCACGGCGAGGCGGCAACCGTCCGGGCCACGTGCTCGAGAAGCGCCACGATCCGATCGCGGACGTCGCCTTCGGTCGGCTCCGGGGGTGGCGGCTTGAGCTCCTGGAAGGCGTCGTTGATCAGCTCGAGTCGACTCGGCCAGTGCCGGTAGATCGTGCTCTTGGCCACGCCGGAACGGGCCGAGACGGCCTCGACCGTCGTACCGGCGTAGCCGGTCTCGGCCAACAGCGCGATGGCCGCCTTCAGGACGAGTCGTCGGGTGCGTTCGACGCGCGGATCGCGGCCGTCGGACCAGTCGGCCGTGTCATCGACCCGCACGTCGCCGTCCACGGCATCAGTCTGGCGCGGCCGAGGCCATTGCCGTCATCGGCGCGAAGTCGGGTTCGGCGGCCGACGCCGCCTTGCGCTCCTTCGCCCGGGTGAAGGTGCGCGCCACGAGCAGGGCGGCGGCGACGGCAATGACCACCGAGACCGTGGCGGCCAGGTTGTAGGCGTCGGTGAAGGCGCTCGCGGCCCGCTGCACGAGACCGGCGCCGGCGTCGCCGCCGACCTGATGGGCGACACCCACCGCACCGCCGACCGATTCGTGGGCGGCACGAGCCGCCGAAGCCGACAGCCCGAGGCCGTCGAGGTCGACCGTCGACCGGTAGGCCGAGTTGACGATCGTGCCGAAGATGGCGATGCCAAGGGCGCCGCCGAGCTCCCGGGTGGTGTCGTTCACGGCCGAGCCCACGCCCGCCTTCGCGAGGGGGACGGCGCTCATGATGGCGCCCGTGGCCGGGGCGGCGGTGATCGACATCCCCGCCGCCATCAACACCATGGCCGCCATGAGCACGAGGTACGGCGTGGCGACGTCGATGACCGTGAAGACGGCCATGCCCGCGGCCAGGAGCACGAAGCCGGTGGCGACGGTGCGCCCGCCGCCGATCCGCGCCCCGAGGGCGGCGCTGCGCGGCGAGACGATGACCATGGTGACGGCGAAGGGCAGCGTGGCCAGACCGGCGGCCAGGGGCGAGTAGCCCCGGCCGAACTGGAGATAGAGGGAGAACAGGAAGAACCAGCCGAACATCAGGAAGAAGATCGTGGTGATCACGGCGCTGCCGACGCTGAAGCGACGATCGGAGAAGAACGACAGCGGCAGCATCGGGTGCGGCGCCGCCTGCTCCCATCGGACGAAGGCGACGAGCAGGACCGCGGCGGTGACGAACGCACCCAACACGAGCCCGTCGGTCCAGCCCCGTTCCGGGCCTTCGATGATGCCGAAGAGCAGCGCGCTCAGGCCCACCAGTGAGAGCACGGCGCCGCGCGGATCGAGCGGGGTCGCCGACTCGTCACGTGAGTTGGGGCTGAAGACGGCGACGGCGACGGCCGTGACGACCACGACGGGAACGTTGATGAGAAACGCCGAGCCCCACCAGAAGTGGTCGAGCAGGGCGCCGGACACGATCGGGCCGATGGCGCCGCCGGCACCCGCGAAGCCGACCCAGATGGCGATCGCTCGCTGCCGTTCCTCAGGCGGGAAGATCGCCGTGATCAACGACAGGGTGGCCGGCATGACGAAGGCGGCACCGGCGCCCTGGACGGCCCGGCCGGCGATCACGATGTCGGCCGACCCGGCCAGCCCGCTGATCAGCGAGCCGGCACCGAACAACACGAGGCCGAAGAGGAGGGCCCGCTTCCGGCCGAACCGGTCGCCGAGGGCGCCGGCGGTGAGCAGGAGGCCGGCGAAGACCAGCGCGTACGAATCGACGATCCACTGGATCATCGTGGCGCTGGCGCCGAGTTGGCCCTGGAGAGTGGGCAGGGCCACGTTCAGCGACGAGACGGCCATCACGACCATCACGAGGGAGAGGCACAGCACCCCGAGCAGGAACCAGCGCCGCTGATGGACTTCGGGCCGGGCGTGCAAGGCGACGTCGGACATCTCGGTGCTCCTTGGCAGGCAGCGGACGAGAAACGAAACGTATCCGTCCTCCTCCGCTCCGCCAACGTATTGTTCTTGTGTCACACCAGCAGGAATTCACTTGACAAGCCTCGGCGAAACACCCCCGTAACCAACTGTTCGTCGGATCTTCGGGACCAAGGGCCCTGCCCGCGAGGGGTCGCGTCCCCTACCCTGAAGACGTGCCAACCACTCTCGAAGCGAGGGCCCGTCCGCGCCCCGCCGCCCCCGAGGTCGACCGCCCCGGCCCGGAGTTCGAGGTCGGGTGGGAGTCCGACTCGTTGTCGCCGGACCCGGACGTCGCCGTCAAGGAACTCATCGTCAAGGCGCGTGAAGAGCGCGCCTCGCTGTCGCGCCTGTCGCCCCGTCGCGCCTACTACGTCGGCGTCGAAGCAGCCGCCGAGCAGGTGCTGAACCCGGGCTTCGAATGGGTCCGCAAGGTCGCCTGGCTGGATCGGCTCAACCCCGCCTTCATCTCCGGCTTCGTGGAGACCACGGCCGTTCTGACGCCACTCTGGTCATGGCCCTCCGACGGGCCCGACCACCCCACGTCCTGAACGCTCGCGGAGCGCGCCGGCGCGTCAGCGGCGGGCGGCGCTGATGGCGCCGAGATCGAGACCCCAGACGTTGGCGGCGTTGCCGCCGACGACGGCGCGTGCCTGGGACTCGGGCAGGTGCTCGAAGAGCGAGCGCATCACCTCGACGTTCTCGCCGAGGTTGCCTTCGGGATGCGGATAGTCGACCGACCAGAGCATGTGCTCGTAGCCGATCATGTCGGCGAGGCGCACCCCGGCCGGATCGTTCATGAAGGTGGCATAACACTGCCGGAACCAGTAGTGGCTCGGCAGCTCGCGCAGCTTCGGGCGCACCTCGGTCTCGTACGCCTTGTACTGCTTGTCGGCGTCGAAGAGGGCGGCCGGCACCCAGCTGATGCCGCCTTCGGTGAACACCACCTTCATGCCGGGGTGACGCTCGAGGATGCCCGAGAAGGCGAGCATGCACCACAGCTCGCGGAAGGGTTGGAGGGCGGCCGTGACCGACGTGCCGAGGGCGCCGGCACCGCGCTGGGTGCCGCTGGCACCGATGTGGAACGACACCGGGATGCCGCTCTCCTCGATGCCGTCCCACAACGGCTCCATCGCCGACGCGTTGTAGCGGACGTCGCGCGGGTGCGACGGGAGCTGCATGGCGACGAAGCCGAGGTCGGCCAGCTTGCGGCAGTAGGCCGCCGTCGTCTCCGGCCGGTACATCGTGGGCAGCACGGCGACGCCGTAGATGCGCTCGGGGGCGCGGGCCTGCAGGTCGGCGAGCCACTCGTTGTAGGCGTCGTAGCAGCGCACGACGAAGTCCTTGTCGTCGATCTGCGTGAACAGCCCCATGGCCCGACCGGCGAAGAGGAAGCTGGCGTCGACGGCCTCGGCGTCCATGTCGGCGAGCCGCGATTCCAGATCGCCCATGCCCGGGCGGCCTTCCACCACGAGGCTGTTGAACCCGGGCTGATCGAACGACACACCGTCGATCGTGAGGTGGTAACCGAGCTCGTCGCGGTGGATGCGCGGCGCCCGGTCGCGATCGGCGGCCGGCAGTCGCTCGATCCAGAGATCCGGTTCGACGAGGTGGTCGTCGGCCGAGATCACTACCGTGCCGGTGGGCGGCCGCCATGCGGTCTCCGGGATGCGGCGGTCGACGGGCCAGGGGGTGGACATGCGCGCCATCAACCGCGGGAAGGTATCAGTCCCGGTCACTTTTGGACAACGTCGTACTATCTCCATACCTGTTGCCGACGAAGGGCGCTGAGGTGAGCGACTCCAAGCCCATCGATCGGGCCGAAGGCGTGTGCCCGATCATCGACATCGACTACCGGATCGACCGGCCGGCCTTCGAGACCTACGCCAGCCTCAACGAGCTCCGGGAGCAGGCGCCGGTCCTCTACAACCGGACGCCGTTCAACGGGTACTGGATGGTCACGCGCTACGACCAGGTGAAGGAAGCGCTCCAGCGGCCCGACGTCTTCACCAACAAGCTCGTCAGCGCCCTCGGCGACCCGTCGCAGCAGCTGTACCTGATTCCCCAGAACCTGGACGGCAAGGCGCACGTCGCCGTCCGCCATGTGGTGAACCCGTGGTTCTCGCCGTTGTCGGTGAAGCGCGTCGAGGCCCTCGCGCGCGAACGGGCGATCGCCATGATCGAGGAGCTGGCGCCGAAGGGCAGCTGCGACATGACGAGCGAGTTCGCCATGCTCTACGCCACCGAGATGTTCCTCGCCATGCTCGGCCTGCCGGTGGAGGACGGGACCATGATGCTGCCCCTCGTGGAGGAGATCTTCCGCGGCTTCTTCGGCGGCGATCCCGAGGATCAGGCCAAGGCCGCCGACGAGATCAAGCAGTACTTCGACGCCGCGATCGACGATCGCCTCACCGCGCCGCGCGACCTCGGCACCGACTTCGTCACGTTCCTGCTCAACTCCAAGATGGACGACGAGCCGTTCTCCCGGGAGAACATCCTCACGCTGTGCATGACGATCATGCTGGCCGGGCTGGACACGACGCGTAGTGCGCTGGGCTTCATCTTCGTCCACCTCGCCACCCATGACGACGATCGCCTCACGCTCATCGCCCACCCGGAACGGATCCCCGACGCCGTCGAGGAGTTCGTCCGCCTCTACGCGCTCGTCATCCAGGACGGGCGGTACGTTGCGCAGGACGTCGACTTCCACGGCTGCCCCATCCGCAAGGGCGACGTCGTGTGGCTGGGGCTGGCCCAGGCCAACCGCGATCCGCGGAAGTTCGACCGGCCCGACGACTTCGTGCTCGACCGCGACTCGAACAAGCACATGGGCTTCGGCATCGGTCAGCACCGCTGCCTGGGCGCCCACCTGGCCCGCACCGAGTTGATCATCGTGCTGGAGGAGTGGCTGGCGCGCATCCCCGAGTTCCGCCTCAACGCCACGGACCCGCTCACGGAGCGGGGCGGCCAGCTGATGCTCAAGTCCGTGCCGCTGGCGTGGTCGGTCTGACGATGCGGCTGCGTGTCGACGGCAACCTCTGCAGCGGGCAGGGCCGGTGCTACGTGCGGGCGCCGGAGCTGCTCGAGTCGGACGACGAGGGGTTCGTGACGATCCGGGGCCGCTCGATCGAGGTGCCGCCCGAGCTCCGCGACGCCGCCGATCGGGCCGTGAACGCCTGCCCCGAGGACGCCATCTCGCTCACCGACGATTGATCAGTCACGGCAACGCGGCGCCGCCAACGGATCCGCCTCCACCTGCGCGAGGCATCTAGCGTGACCGGGTGCCGACCCGGCCCAGCCTTCCCGACACTGCCGTCGCCGCCGTGCGCCGCTACTGCGACGACAAGATTCCCGCCCAGCACCTTGACGAGATCCGCGTTGAATACAGCGTGCGAGGCAAGAGCATCACCATCTACGAGTGCCGCCCACCCTGGCATCCCAGCCTCGGCCCCGACTGGACCCGCCAACCTGTCGCCCAACTCCGCTACGACCCTGCCGACCACCAGTGGCGCCTGTACTGCGCCGACCGCAACAGCCGCTGGCACTACTACGACATGGCCGAGCCAACGCCCCACCTTAATGAGCTCCTCGACGAGATCGACGAAGACCCCACCGGCATCTTCTGGGGCTGACCGACCATCACCTCGCCGGAGGTCACTTCTCCACCACAACGCGAGACGTCATCCGCACGCGGGTTCGGCGGTTCCAGCGCCATCGATATTTTCCTTTTCGAGTATTTGCGTTTCCTGTCTACGGTCGCTATCATCGAACATATGTTTGAAGAGGGGGTGGGCCCGGCTGAGGTGACGAGGGTGGAGACAGTCTTGGCTGCCCTGTGCGGCGAGCTGGATCCAGTCACGGTCCCGCTCCCCGACGCTCCCGCCGTCTACGAGGCGCTGGCCCACATGGAGAAGTTGGCCGCCGGCGCCAAGCTGCGCATGGCGAGCCGGGTAACGGAGTCCCTCGAGTGGCGACGGCGGGGCTGGCGCAGTCCGGCCGAGTGGCTGGCCCGCACCTCGGGCACCTCGACGGGGGCAGCGCATGCCGAGCTCGCCACGTCGCAACGGCTGGCGGCGCTGGCTCACACCGACGAGGCGGTACGGCACGGACAGTTGTCGGCGCCCCAGGCGACGGCCATCGCCGATGCCGCTACCGCCGATCCGAGCGCCGAGGGTCGGTTGGTGGCCAAGGCCGATCGGTCCTCGCTGCAGGAACTGCGGCAGATCTGTGCCCGCACCAAAGCGGCCGCTGATCCCGATCCCGACGGCCGCTACGAGCGAATCCGTCGGGAACGGGCGCTGCGCACGTTCACCGATCACGAGGGCGCCTGGAATCTGCAGGCTCGCGGTCCGGTCGATGCGGGGGCGCGGGTCATGGCGGCGTTGCGCCCCCTCATCGACGACGTGTTCAGCGCCGCCCGCCTCGACGGGCGGCGCGAGTCGCCCGACGCCTACGCCTTCGACGCCCTCGTCGAGTTGGCCGACCATGTCTCCACTGCCCCCTCGGAGACGTCAGCTCGGAGCCCAGCGACCAAGCCCAAGCACCTGACGCTGCTGCGTGTCGATCTCGATGCCCTCGTCCGGGGCGCGGTGGGAGCCGACGAGCTGTGCGAGCTGACCGGGTTCGGACCCATCCCCGTCCAGGTGGCTCGCGACGCGCTGGGCGACTCGATCCTGCACCTCATCCTCACCCGAGGCCACGAGGTCGCCGGGGTCGTCCATCTCGGTCGCGGACCATCGGCGGCGCAGAAGATTGCTCTGTTGTGGTCCCAGCCGGCGTGCAGCCGAGCCGGGTGCGACCAGCCCTGGACTCATACCCAAGTCGATCACCGTGTCCCGTGGGCCCAGGCGCACGAAACGACCCTCGACAACCTCGACCGCCTCTGCACCCACGACCACCGACTCAAGACCCACCACGGCTGGGCCCTGGTCCACGGGACCGGCCGACGCGACATGGTCCCGCCAGACGATCCCCAACATCCCAGCCATGACCGTCTTTTCGACGACACCTCATGACGTCCCGAAGGATGAGCCGGGCCGAGGCGCGCCCCGTTCGCGACAGCCGCGCTACGTCGCGGTGAGGCCGCCGTCGACGACGAGGACGGACCCGGTCACGTAGCTCGAGGCGTCGCTGGCGAGAAACACCACGGCGGCCGCGCACTCCTCGAGTTCGCCGAGGCGGCCGACTGGGCGGCGGCGACGAGGGCGGTGCAGTCGTCGGGCCGGGTCACGTCCGTCGCGACGGCGATGGCGCGGCGGCCGGCGTCTTGGACCAACGTCACCGTGTTGGCCAGGCGGTCTGTGCGGCGCGCCCCCAGCACGAGATCGGCGCCCGCTTCCGCCAGGGCCCGGGCGAAGGCGACGCCGAGGCCGGACGAAGCGCCGGTGACGATGGCGACCTTCCCGTCGAGCCGGAAGCGGTCGAGGATCATCGTGGCCCGTCAGGCGAGCAGATCGTTGGCCATCAGCTCCGCCGCCTTCGGGGAACCCATGGTTCCCTTCTAGCACTTGGGTATCTCTACGAGAAGGAGACCACCGTGGACCGGTTGAACGGCAAGGTCGTCATCGTCACCGGCGGTGCCGTCGGCATCGGCGCCGAGGTGGCCCGCCAGTGCGTGGCCGAAGGCGCCCGCGTCACCATCGCCGACGTGAACGACGAGGACGGTCAGCGCCTGGCCGAGGCGTGCGGAGCGCGGGCGCGCTATGCGCACCACGACGTAACCGACGCCGCGGGCTGGGACGAGGTCGTGGCCGGGACGGAGGCGGCGTTCGGGCCCGTGAGCGTGCTCGTCAACAACGCCGGGATCATCGGCTGGGGCGGCGTGGCCGAGATGGACGAGGCCACGTTCCGTCGCCTGCTCGACGTCAACACGGTCGGCGTGTTCCTCGGGATGAAGGCCGTCCTCGACTCGATGGACCGGGCCGGCGGCGGCTCGATCGTCAACCTGTCGTCGTCGGCCGGCATGGTGGGCGGGGCCAAGACCATCGGCTACACCGCGTCCAAGTGGGCCGTTCGGGGCATGACCAAGGCGGCGGCCGTCGAACTCGGCCCGCGCCGCATCCGGGTGAACTCGGTCCACCCGCACATCGTCCTCACGCCGATGGCGGCGGCCAGCAACGCCGAAGCACTCGGCGCCCCGCCCGTCGGCCGGTTCGGCCAGCCCTATGACGCCGCCATGCTGATCGTGTTCCTCGCGTCCGACGAGTCGGGCTACATCACCGGCAGCGAGCACGTGCTGGACGGAGGTGCGCTGGCCGGCTGGCGCTGATGTCGCTCTGGGTCGTCACGCCACCGGGCGGGCGAGCAGGACGATGACGACGAGGATCGCGGCCACCATCGCGGCCACTGTCTCGGCCCGGCGCGCCAGGCGATGCACGTTTCCCATGCCTCGCACGATCGGCGGCGGCTGCCGCCGTGTCGTCAGGGCGGGCACCGAACGGGGCCGGGCCGGGACGGTGCTGGCCCCGTAGAGAAGGGGTTCGACGAGGGATCAAACTGGTGCCGTGGAGGTGGTCGCACCTCGGGAGCACGGCCTCGGGTGGATCGAGGTGTCGGTCGTCATCGCCGTGACCGCAGGTTGCGTCGCGGCGGCGGTCGCGCTGCAGGACCTGTCCAACCGACCGGCCGATCTCGTCGAGTGGCGGGTCGGGCTTGTTCTCGTCGTGGTCACCATCGGCGCCGGCCTCGCCGCCTGGGCCCGGCGGCCGGACACGCCGATCGGGCGGCGCTTGGTCATCCTGGGCCTGCTCTCGTTCACCGACGCCCTCCTGCGCTCCAACGACGCAGTGATCTTCACCGTGGGCAATCTGGTCGCGGCGTCGAGCGCGGCCCTGCTCGCCAACGTCGTCGTGACATACCCGTCGGGCCGCTCAGAGACGCGTCTCGAACGGGTGGTGCTCACGGGCACGTACGGCGTCGTCGCGTTGTTCTGCATCGGCCGGGCGACGACGACCGACTTCGGCCCGCGCTGCATCCGGTGCCCGGACAACCATTTGTACGTCGGCGGCTATCCGGACCTGTTCGATGCACTGAACCGCGTCAGCGCCGTCCTGGTCGCGTTGGTCGCGACGGGGATCGCGGTTGTGCTGGCCGCCAAGTGGCGACGATCGGGCCCGGCGGCGCGCCGGGTCCTCGGCCCTCCGTATGTCAGCGCCGCCGTGATCGTGGCGGTGCTGATCGCGACCCATCCGTCGTTCGACAACCGCGGCCAGACGGCGGGCGGCGGGCTGGCGGTGACGCTGGCCCTCTTCTCGTTCCCCATCACCATCGCCATCGGCCTGACCCGCGGCCACATGGCGCGGGCGGCGGCCAGCGACCTCCTCATCGACCTCGCCCACGGCGGTGATCTCGAGGAGGCCACGGCGCGAGCGTTGGGAGACCCGACGGCTCGTCTCTTCCGATGTGACGCCGCTGGGTTCCTCCAGCCGTCCGCTCCGGTCGCAGGGACGCCTCTGGCACCGGGCCGGCGACGGGCGATCGTCGAGCGGGGCGGTCGTCAACTCGGCCTGGTCGAACACGACGCCGCTCTCGCCGAGGAACCCGAGCGCCTGACGGCTGTCCTGTCTGCCATCGGACTGGCCCTCGACCGAGCGCGCCTGGCCGACGAGGTGCGGGCCCAGTTGGATCTCGTGGCATCGTCCCGGGCCCGGATCGTCGCCGCCGCCGACGACGAGCG
>DASXAI010000573.1:0-6061 GCA_036406775.1 Acidimicrobiales bacterium | reverse complement strand
ACACCGAAGGTCTCCCAAACAACACGAACGATCATGATGTTCGAGTTGTCGCCGCTCGTAACCACGGCGAGGGCATCGGCCCGCTCGATGCCGGCCTCGATCAGCCGATCCCGGTCGAAGCCGATCCCGGCGATCGCCTGTCCGGGGAAGTTGGGCCCGAGCCGGCTGAACGCCTCGGCTCGCTTGTCGATGATGGCCACGGAGTGACCGGCCGCCGTCAGGTCCAGAGCCACCGCCGAGCCCACTCGGCCACAGCCGACGATCACGACGTGCACGCCTGACGTTCCTTCCTCCGGGGGACCGCCCCGTCCGGGCGTCGCCGCATCCTACTCAGGCCCTCTCCGGCGCCCGCCAACGCCGACAACTGAACAGCCTCGTTCGGGGGTACGTACCGTTTGTTTCCGTTGCGTCAACTGCCTGGTCCGGTCGCCGGCAGGGTGTCGGCGCCTGAGTAGCGTGCGGATCCGGTATGTACTCGACCCTCAAGCGGATCCTGATCGGGCCGCCGATCCCCTCGTCCGAGGAGCATCACCAGCGCCTGGTCAAGTTCATCGCCTTGGCGGTCTTCGCGTCGGACGCCATCTCCTCCACGGCCTACGCCACCGAGGAAATCCTCCTCGTCCTGGTGGCGGCGGGCGGGGTGGCGGCCTACTCCTACCTGGTCCCCATCTCACTGGTCGTCGTGGTGCTCCTCGTCATCGTGGTGACGAGCTACCGCCAGACCGTCTTCGCCTATCCCAGCGGCGGCGGGTCCTACATCGTGTCGCGCGAGAACCTCGGCGAGACGCCCGCCCTCGTCGCCGGGTCGGCGCTGCTCGTCGACTACGTGCTCACCGTGGCCGTGAGCGTGGCCGGCGGCGTGGCCGCCATCACGTCGGCCTTCGCCTCGCTGCACCCGTACCGGGTGGAGATCTGCATCTTCTTCATCGTCCTCATGACGGTGGCCAACCTGCGGGGTGTGAAGGAGTCGGGGCGTATCTTCGCCGGCCCCACCTACATCTACGTCCTGGCGTTGCTGACGCTGATCCTCTACGGGCTCTACCGCGTCTACTTCGGCGGCCTCGGGCCGATCCCGGGCCAGGAGGAGGCGCTGAACGAGCTCACCAAGAACGGCACCGCTATCACCGGCATCACCGTGTTCATCTTGATGCGCGCCTTCTCGTCCGGCGCCGTGGCGCTGTCCGGTGTGGAGGCCGTGTCGAACGGCGTCCCCGCGTTCCGGCGCCCCGAGCCGCGCAACGCCGCCATCACGCTGGTGTGGATGGGCATCATTCTCGGCGGCCTCTTCTTCGGCGTGAGCGTGCTCGCCCACCACCTCCAGCCGGTACCGCAGGAGAGCGGCGAGACGGTCCTGTCGATCATGGCCAAGGCCGTGTTCGGCGACGGCACGCCGCTCTACTACATCCTCCAGTTCTCGACCTTCGCCATCCTCATCCTGGCGGCCAACACCGCGTACGCCGACTTCCCCCGCTTGTCGTCGATCATCTCGCGCGACGGCTTCCTGCCGCGCCAGCTGTCGAACCGAGGCGACCGCTTGGTGTTCTCGAACGGGATCATCGTGCTGGCCGGCTTGGCCAGCGTCCTGATCATCGTTTTCCACGGCGACATCTCGGCCCTGATCCCCCTGTACGCCGTCGGCGTCTTCACCGGTTTCACCATGAGCCAGTCCGGCATGGTGGTCCACCACTGGCGGCTCAAGGAGCCTCACTGGCGGAGCAGCCTGGCCATCAACGCCGTCGGCGCCGTCACCACCGGCGTCGTGCTCGCCGTCGTGGTGATCTCGAAGTTCACGATCGGGGCGTGGATCCCCGCTGTGCTCATTCCGATCATCGTGATCGGCCTGAAGTCCATCGGGCGCCACTACAAGCGCGTCCGCTCGTCGGTCACCGTCCCCGACGACTACCGGCCCCGGCGGCACACCCACGTCGCCGTCGTCCTGGTGGGCAGTGTCAACAGGGGCGTGCTGAACGCGTTGTCGTACGCCCGGTCACTGGCGCCCGACCGGCTGTTCGCCGTCTCGGTCGTGGGCGATCCCACCGAGCAGGAGGAGCTCACCAAGGCGTGGGACGAGCACAACATCCCGGTCGAGTTGCACACCATCTACTCGCCGTATCGCGAGCTGACGCGGCCGGTGCTGAACTACCTCGACGAGCTCGACGAGGAATCGCCGGACGAGATGATCACGGTCATCATCCCCGAGTTCGTCACGTCGTGGACGACCCAGTTCCTCCACAACCAGACCGCGTTGGCGTTGAAGGCCCGCCTCCTCTACCGGCCCAACACCGTCGTCACGTCGGTACCCGTCCTCGTCGACTGATGCCGGCGTGAAGGTCGCCGTCACCGGCTCGAGCGGGTTCATCGGCACGGCGCTGACCGCTGCCCTCGGTGCCGCCGGCCACGACGTGGTGCGCGTGGTGCGGGGCGACGGTGGCGGGCCGGGTACCGCGCGCTGGGACCCGAAGGCGGGCACCATCGACGCCGCCGCTCTGGCTGGCGTCGACGCGGCCGTGCACCTCGCCGGCGCCGGCATCGCCGACCACCGCTGGACCGACGACTACAAGCGCGAGCTCGTCAGCAGCCGCCTCGACGGCACCAGCCTGCTCGCCCGCACCCTGGCCCGCCTCGACCCGCGGCCGGCGGTGCTCGTGTCGGCGTCGGGCATCGACTACTACGGCGACCGCGGCGACGACGTGATCGATGAAACGGCGTCGAAGGGCACCGGCTTTCTCTCCGACCTGTGCGCGCGCTGGGAGGCGGCGGCCGATCCGGCCCGGGAGGCGGGGATCCGCGTCGCCCACACTCGTTCTGGCATCGTGCTCTCGCCGCGGGGCGGCGCACTGAAGAAGCAACTGCCGCTGTTCAAGCTCGGGCTCGGCGGTCGGTTCGGGTCCGGTCGCCAGTGGCAGAGCTGGATCGCTCTCGACGACGAGGTCGGCGCCATGCTGCACCTCCTGACCACCGACGTGGCCGGTCCTGTCAACCTGACGGCGCCGAATCCCGTCACCAACGCCGACTTCACCACGACGCTCGGGGCCGTGCTGCACCGCCCCACGCTGCTGCCGGTGCCGTCGTTCGGGCCCAAGCTGCTCGTCGGGTCGGAGCTGGCCGACGTGCTGCTGTACGAGAGCAAGCGGGTCGTGCCTCGCGTGTTGCAGGGCAGCGGATACCCGTTCCGGTACCCGACGCTGCACGCCGCCCTCACCGGACTGCTGACCGCTCCGGCATGAATGTTCTGGCACAAAGACGTTCTGTACCGCCGCCCGGTCGACACATAGTCTGCGGGCATGACGAGCCAGGTGTATCGCGACGATCGGGCCCATGTGTTCCACTCGTGGTCGGCGCAGGGCGCGCTGAAGCCGCTCGTGGTGACCGGCGCCGAGGGGAGCTGGTTCTGGGACGAGGACGGCAACCGCTATCTCGACTTCGCCTCGCAGTTGGTGAACATCAACATCGGCCACCAGCACCCCAAGGTCGTGGCCGCCATCCGCGAGCAGGCCGAGCAGCTCTGCACGATCGCCCCGTTCCACGCCAACGACAAGCGGGGTGAAGCGGCCCGCCTGATCGCCGAGCTGGCACCCGGGAATCTCGACAAGGTGTTCTTCACCAACGGCGGGGCCGAGGCCACCGAGAACGCGGTCCGGATGGCCCGGCTCGCCACCGGCCGGCCGAAGGTGCTGACGACCTACCGCTCGTACCACGGCGCCACCGGGGGCGCCATCGTGATGACAGGCGACCCGCGCCGCTGGCCCAGCGAGCCGGGCATGCCGGGGGTCGTCCACTTCTTCGGCCCGTACCTGTACCGCTCGGCCTTCCACGCCGCCGACGAGGCCGAGGAGTGCGCCCGCGCCCTCGAACACCTCGACGACGTCATCAGCTTCGAGGGGCCGAACACAGTGGCGGCGGTGATGCTCGAGACCGTCGTCGGCACCAACGGCATCCTGGTGCCGCCCGACGGCTATCTCGCCGGGGTGCGCGACCTGTGCGACCGGTACGGCATCGTGATGATCACCGACGAGGTGATGTCCGGCTTCGGTCGGTGCGGCGAATGGTTCGCCGTCGACCGCTGGGACGTCACTCCCGACCTGATCTGCTTCGCCAAAGGTGTCAACTCCGGCTACGTGCCGCTCGGCGGCGTGATCATCAGCCCCGCCATCGCCGACGAGTTCTCCGAGCGGTCCTATCCGGGCGGCCTCACGTACTCGGGCCATGTCCTCGGTTGCGCGGCGGCGGTGGCGTCGATCACCGCCATGAAGGAGGAGGGCGTCCTCGAGCACGCCCGGTCGCTCGGCACCGACGTCATCGGGCCCGAACTGCTGGCGCTCCAGGATCGCCACCCGTCGGTCGGCGAGGTCCGCGGCCTCGGTGTCTTCTGGGCCATCGAGCTCGTGCGCGACCGGACCACGCGCGAGATGTTCGTGCCGTACAACGCGGCCGGCGACGCCGCCGCGCCCATGAACGAGCTCGTCGCCGCCTGCAAGGCCCGCGGCCTGTGGCCGTTCACGCACTTCAACCGCATCCACGTGGTGCCGCCGTGCACGACGTCGGCCGACGACGTCCGCCACGGCATCGCCATCCTCGACGAGGTCCTCGAGCTCGCCGACAAGCAGTACCGAGGCTGATTCGAACTACCAGCGGTTACTGGGCGGGCGGTCGGCGATCGGCACGGCCGACACGGGCGGCGGCTCGGGCATGCCGGGACGGGCGAACTCGGCCCGGTCCACGCCGTCGTCGGCCACGGCAGCCAGCGCCGGGTCGAGGGGCGGGATGGCCCACCGCTCCCGCAGCTCGTCCACGGGCGTCTCGACGTGGTCCCAGAAGCTCCAGTGGCCGGAGTACACGTCTTCGCGCATGGCCCGGCCGCGGGCCCACGCCGTCCACAGCTTCTCGGCGTCGAGGCCGAGGTGCACATTGCCGTCGTAGTTGTCGCGCCATGACGGATCGGCTGCCATGCGCGCCCGGTCGCCGGCGTTCAACCCTTTGTTGATGTCGATGCCGAGGTGGTAGATGAGAATCGTCGGGATGACGTGGCTCTCCATGAGGTCCAGGTCGTGGCGCAACATCCCGCCGGTGAAGGCGGCCACGAGCAACTCGCCCTGCGCCGACGTCGAGTAGCCCGACAGCACGTGCAGCGAGTCGTGGGGGGTGGCCCACACCTCGGCGATGGCGAACTCGCGACCCGGGAACTCGTAGCGGTTCGATCGATAGTGCTCGTAGAACGCGCGCCCGAACGTCGACGGGTCGAGCTGGCCCAACGCGCCGTACCGGTCCGCCAGCGCCGGGTCGAGGGCGGTGTCGTGATACGGCAGGAACGGCGCGTACGGATCGTCGGCCCGCCACGGCATGCCGGGGATGGTCGCCACGTTGGCCCGGATCATGTCGTGGGCCACCCAGCGCACGTGGTTGAGGGCGAGCTGGTGCAGCGCGTCGACGAACTCGGCGTGTACGTGCAGCGCGCTGGCCACGTCGAGCACGTACTCCAACTTGGCCTGCTCCACCACGCCGTCGAGGAAGGCGATCACCGCCAGCACCCGCACGACGTCGGCGCACAGCGATTCGTCGGTGAGCGAGTGGACGAGGTCGATCGACGGGATGCTCGTCAGGGCATCGACGTCGACGTCGGCGTCGTGGCCGAACACCGTGCGCAGGGCGCTCCTGATCGCACGGCCGTCGGCGGCCGACAGCGGTGTGGTACCGCCGGCCGTCGCCGTCGTGTAGGCGGCCCGGGCGATGGCCAGGGCCTGCTCGGGGGTGGCCGCGGAGATCACCCGTCCCATCGTTTCACGCCAGTTGAGCGTCGTCAGACGACGTCGAACTGGCGTGAAACGGGAGGGAGTGGGTCAGGCGCCGCCCTCCTGGAGCGTCACCGTGAGCGGCTTGAAGTTGGCGCCGTTGACGTCGACGCCGTCCTTCTTGGCCAGGTCGAGCGCCTTGGTCACGTAGTCGTTCGAGTACGCCGACGCGTCCGGCGCCTTGGTCAGCACCGTCTTGCCGTCCTGGTTCTTGGTCTGCTGCGAGATCTGCACCGTCTGGTCCCAGGCCTTCTGGTCGATCATGCCCGCCC
>DASXAI010000572.1:0-1500 GCA_036406775.1 Acidimicrobiales bacterium | reverse complement strand
GGTGGCGGCACTGGCGCCCGCATCCGAGACCGGTGCCGGAGCCGCCCGAGTCTCCGTCGAGCGGCGACCACCGCAGGCAACCAGAAAAGCCAGGCCACAACCGAGAAACAAACGAGTCATCGGAGAATAGTTCGGGGCAGGTCGGTACGTGCACGGAGCTCTTCGAGCCGGTCTCTGGCCATCAGCGTCGTGGAGTCACTCTGGACCGGATCGGAAGCAACGGCCTGATAAGCCAAGGCCGCAGCTACGCTGTCGCCTTCCTTCACCCGGGCGTCACCGTAGCCGACCAGGGCGCGCCTGCCGACCGCAGTACTGGAATCGATCTTGATTGCGGCGGCAAACCAGAGCGCTGCGTCTTCCGGGTTTCCCGCCGCTTCGGCCTTGAGGCCTAAAGCGAGTGAGCAAGCCGCAACCCCGTCCCCGGCCCGCGCTCGAAGGGAAGCATTGGCAGTTCTTCGCGCCGCAGCCTGGTACACCGAAAGCGCCTGATCGCAGCCGGAGGTCTCCCGAAGGGCACCCGCGTAGACCCAGAGCAGCGAGTCGACCGTTTCAGCATCGGGTGCCGCGGCAACCGCTGCGGGAATTACCGCCACGAGATCGTTAGCATCGGCTCCGGGATGCCGGAGCACCGCGAGGGCGAACCGTCCAATCGAGCGGTTCGGGGCGATCATTCCCAAACCGATGACGGCGGTTTCCAGCAGCTTGAAGTCGGAGCTTCGTTCCGCAGCCCGGGCCACGGTTTCGAGGCCTTCAGCCGCTTCTTCGGCACGGCTGGGATCTTCGGCGGCGACGCGGAGGTATGCGTTGGAGGCAATTTCCAGGGCTCCCGTGTGAAGTGCCGAGGCCCCCAGCTTGGCCCAGACACGGGCATCGGGGTCCTTCGCGACCGCGGTGCGGTATTCATTCACCGCCTCAACGTAGCGTCCCTCTCCGTAGGCCTGGTCCCCATTGCGCTCGTGGTCACCTGCTCGGCTGCATCCCAGGGATGCTGCAATCCAGAGAACTGCGGCGATTGGGACCCTAGCTCTCAACGCCGACTCGCGAGAGCATGGAAAGGTACGCCTCGACCCGGGTATTCTCGGGACGACGAGCCAGACAGGATTCCCACACATCGCGGGCCCCGGCAGCGTCGCCCGACAGATAGTGCGCCAGGCCGAGGGCGGCTTCCGCGTCGACGAATGTCGGCCGCGCCTGCACTACCTGCTCCAACGCCTCCCGCGCCTCGAGCGACCTGCCGGCCTCGAGCAGCAGCCGGGCCATGCGATAGCGGAGGTCGTGAAATTCAGGGCCGAGCTCGAGCGCGCGCTCATACTCCTCGATGGCCCGGTCCAGCGCGCCGGCCACCGCGTAGCTTTCGGCGAGCTCAGCATGGCGGTTGGCCAGCTGGGCGGCAACCGGAGCCGGAAGGCCGGCGGTCGGCGGGGCCAGGTTCGACGACGCATCATTGAAGGCCTGGGCTGCCTCGTCGCTTCGCCCTAGTTCGTTCAACACCAATCCCCG
>DASXAI010000571.1:0-5277 GCA_036406775.1 Acidimicrobiales bacterium | reverse complement strand
GGGTGTGCGCGGCGGTGTCGTCGAACGCCATCGTCCTGGTGAAGGACGGCCAGGCCGTGGGGATCGGGGCCGGCCAACAGAACCGGGTCGACTCGGCTCGCATCGCGGCGGAACGGGCCGCCGGGCGCGCCGTCGGCGGCGCGTGCGCCAGCGACGCCTACTTCCCGTTCCGCGACGGCCTCGACACCGCCGTGGCCGCCGGCGCCACCGCCATCGTGCAGCCGGGTGGCTCGATCCGCGACAGCGAGGTGATCGACGCGGCCGACGAACACGGCGTGGCGATGGTCTTCACCGGCGAACGCCACTTCCGCCATTAGGTCTGCGTCGCCGTCCTCCGCTGCGCTTCGGCCGGCTCCTACTCGCTCCACTCGGCAATCGGTGCTTCGGCGGCCCGGCGGCGCACGGCGAAGCCGGACGCCGCCGCTCACGGCGTTCGGCTCGGCGACATGCGGCGGACCCCGACTAGCCTGGCCGGATGGCTCGCATCGCCGACCTGTTGGCCGCCGAGCGCACCTTCAGCTTCGAGTTCTTCCCGCCGAAGACCGACGGCGCCCAGCTCACGCTGGGCCACACCATCGCCGAGCTCGAGCCCCTCGCCCCGAGCTTCGTGTCCGTCACGTACGGCGCCGGCGGCGGCACCCGGGCCCGCACCCACGACGTGGTGGCGTGGGTCCGCAAGGAGACGGCCATCACCCCGATGGCCCACCTGACGTGCCAGGGTCACGTGCGATCCGAAATCGGCGACATCCTCGACAACTACCGGGCGGCGGGGGTGGAGAACATCCTCGCCCTCGGCGGCGATGCCCCGATCGATCCCGCCGACGCCCGCCCCAGCGACTACGCCTACGCCATCGAGCTCGTGGCCGACGTCCGGTCGGCCGGCGACTTCTCCGTCGGCGTGGCCGCCCACCCCGAGATCCATCCCCGCTCGCCCAGCCGCCACGACGACCGCCGGCGCCTGGCCGACAAGCTCACCGCCGCCGACTTCGCCATCACCCAGTTCTTCTTCGAGGTCGAGCACTACCTGCGGCTGCTGGACGAACTGGCCGCTCTCGGCTGCTCGAAGCCGGTGGTGGCCGGGATCATGCCGGTCACGAACCGGGCCCAGGTCCAACGGATGGCCTCGCTGTCGGGGGCCGCCTTCCCCGCCTGGCTGGCCGAGCGCCTCGACGCGGTGGAGACACCCGAGGACGTGCGCCGGGTCGGCGTCGACGCCGCCACCGAACTGTGCGCCGACCTCCTGGCCGCGGGCGCCCCCGGCCTGCACTTCTACACGCTCAACCGCTCGACCGCGACGCGCGAGATCTACGCCGCCCTCGGCTTGCCCGTTTAGGCGCAGCGCCCGTTACGGTCGGGGCATGCGCACGTACGAAAAGCTCTTCATCGACGGGACGTGGGTGCCGTCCGACGGCTCGGGTCACCTCGAGGTCATCAACTCCACGACCGAGGAGGTCATGGCCACCGTGCCGGAGGGCACGGCCGCCGACATCGACCGGGCCGTGGCCGCCGCCCGCCGCGCCTTCCCGGCCTGGAGCCAGACGAGCGTCGACGAGCGGGCCAAGTACCTGACTCGCATCCAGGAGGGACTCGAGGCGCGCACCGAGGAGATCGCCACCGTCGTGGCCCAAGAGGTGGGCATGCCGGTGAAGCTCTCGCAGATCATCCAGGCCGGCCTGCCCAAGGCCAACTTCGGCATCGCCGCCCTGGAGGTGCAGGAGTTCCCGTTCGAGGAGCGGATCGGCAACAGCCTCGTCGTGCACGAACCGATCGGCGTGGTGGGGTGCATCACGCCGTGGAACTATCCGCTGCACCAGATCGCGCTCAAGGTGGCACCGGCCCTGGCCGCCGGTTGCACCGTCGTGCTCAAGCCGAGCGAAGTGGCGCCGGTGAACGCCTTCATCCTCGCCGAGGTCATCGACGACGCCGGCCTTCCTGCCGGCGTGTTCAACCTGGTGACGGGCGTCGGTCCCGTCGTCGGCGAGGCCATCGCCTCTCATCCCGATGTCGACATGGTGAGCTTCACGGGCTCCACGCGGGCGGGGAAGCGGGTGGCCGAGCTGGCGGCCCAGTCGGTGAAGCGGGTCGCCCTCGAGCTGGGCGGCAAGTCGGCCAACGTCATCCTCGAGGACGCCGATTTCCAGAAGGCCGTCACCGACGGCGTCGGCAAGTGCTTCCTCAACTCGGGTCAGACGTGCACCGCTCTCACCCGCATGCTCGTGCCCCGCGACCGGCTGGCCGAGGCCGAGACCATCGCCGCCGCCGCGGCGGCCAACTTCACGCCGGGCGACCCCTTCGAGAAGGGCAGCCGTCTCGGGCCGCTCGTCTCGGCGGTGCAGCGCGATCGGGTGCGCGGATACATCGAGACGGGTGTGGAGGAAGGGGCGCGGCTCGTCACGGGCGGCGCCGACGCCCCCGACGGCCTCGACACCGGCTTCTTCGTGAAGCCGACGGTCTTCTCCGACGTGACGCCCGACATGACGATCGCGCAGGAAGAGATCTTCGGCCCCGTCCTGTCGATCATGCCGTACGACAGTGAGGACGAGGCCGTCCGCATCGCCAACGGCACGATCTACGGCCTCGCCGGCGGTGTGTGGAGCGGCGATCCGGACCGAGCCCTCCGAGTGGCGCGGCGGCTCCGGGCCGGTCAGATCGAGGTGAACGGCGGGGCGTTCAACGCCCGGGCGCCCTTCGGCGGCTACAAGCAGTCGGGCGTCGGCCGCGAGGCCGGGAAGTACGGGCTGGAGGAGTTCCTGGAGGTGAAGGCCCTGCAGCAGTAGGCGACATCACGGCCTACGCTCGCCTCATGCCTCCCCCAGTACGAGTGGCCGTCACCGGCGCCGCCGGCCAGATCGGCTACAGCCTGCTGTTCCGCATCGCCAGCGGGGCCATGCTCGGTCCCGATCAGCCCGTCGTCCTCCAGCTGCTCGAGATCACGCCGGCGCTCAAGGCGCTCGACGGCGTCGCGATGGAGCTCGACGACTGCGCCTTCCCGCTGCTGGCCGGCACGGTCTGCACCGACGACCCGAACGTGGCGTTCGGCGACGTCGACTACGCCCTCCTGGTGGGGGCCATGCCGCGCAAGGCGGGCATGGAGCGCAGCGACCTGCTGTCGGCGAACGGCGCCATCTTCACCGTGCAGGGCAAGGCATTGTCCGACTCGGCCAAGCGCGACGTCCGCATCCTCGTCGTGGGCAACCCGGCCAACACGAACGCCCTCATCGCCATGAACAACGCGCCCGATCTCGACCCGCGACAGTTCACGGCGATGATGCGTCTCGACCACAACCGGGCCATGAGCCAGCTCGCGGCCCGCTTGGAGGTGCCCGTCAGCAGCATCACCAAGATGACGGTCTGGGGCAATCACTCCGTCACCCAGTACCCCGATCTGGTCCACTGCGAGGTCGACGGCAAGAACGCCTATGAGCTCGTCGGCGACCCGTCCTGGGTGGAGTCGACGTTCATCCCCACGGTCGCCAAGCGGGGCGCCGCCATCATCGACGCCCGTGGGCTGTCGTCAGCGGCGTCGGCGGCCAACGCTGCGATCGACCACATCCGGTCATGGGCCCTCGGAACCCCGGCCGACGACTGGGTGAGCATGGCGGTCGTGTCCGACGGCTCCTACGGCATCGCCGAGGGGCTGATGACGGGCGTGCCGTGCACCGCCAGTGGCGGCACGTACCAGGTGGTCCAGGGTCTCGACATCGATGAGTTCTCGCGCGGCCGTATCGACGCCTCGGTCGCCGAGCTCGCCGACGAGCGCGACGCGGTCAAGGAACTCGGCCTCATTTAGACCCATCCCGCCGATGTGACGGTTTTCGACAACAGTTGTCGGTTTCCGTCACTTCGCCGACGTGGTGACGGGTCGCCTTGTGAACGTGACGGGGGCTTTGGAGTGGTCGGCGGCCGGGCGGGGCGTGGTGGCTCCGTCCATGGCGGCGAGCAGGTCGGCGCCGTGGCCGTTGACGCACTCCGGGTCGGGGCCGTCGAGCGGGAGGCCGACGAAGAACTTGGCCGCCATGCACCCGCCCTGGCACGCGTCGTAGCTGCCGCACGACGCGCACGCACCCGCCGACTGCGGCTCCCGGAGCGCCCGGAACAAGTCGCTGTCACGCCACACGCGGGTGAAGCCGCCGGCGTCGCGGACCGACCCGGCCCGGAACTCGTCGTGGATCACGAACGGGCAGGCGTACACGTCGCCGATCGGGTCGATGAGGCACACCACCCGCCCGGCGCCGCACATGTTGAGTCCCGGCAACGGTTCGCCCAGCGCGTTCAGATGGAAGAAGGAGTCGCCCGTGAGCACGTGCGGCCGCGCCAGGAGCCACCGGTACACCTGCACCTGTTGCTGCGGCGTCGGGTGCAGCTCGTGCCAGCTGTCGGCCCCGCGACCGGACGGGCGCAGCCTGGTGACGCGCAACCGGGCGCCGTACGAGCGGGCGAGGGCCTCGAACCCGTCGAGCTGCTCGACGTTGTGGCGGGTGACGACGATCGAGATCTTGAACGGCCCGAAGCCGGCGTCGGCCAGGTTGGCCATGGCGCGCCGTGCCGTCGCGTACGAACCGGCGCCGCGGACGGCGTCGTTGGTGGCGGCGTCGAGGCCGTCGAGCGAGATCTGGACGTCGAGGTAGTCCATCGCAGCCAGGCGGCGGGCGGCGTCGACGGTGAGGAAGGCGCCGTTGGTGGAGAACTTCACGCCGATGGAGCGGTCGATGGCGTGCTCCACGATCTCGAAGAAGTCGCGCCGGATCATCGGTTCGCCGCCGCCGATGTTGATGTAGAAGACCTGGAGGTCGTGGAGCTCGTCGAGCACGGCCTTGGCCTCGGCGGTGGACAGCTCCCGGGGATCGCGCCGCCCCGACGACGACAGGCAGTGCACGCAGGCCAGGTTGCAGGCGTAGGTGAGCTCCCACGTCAGGCAGATGGGCGCATCGAGCCCGCGCTTCAGCTGGGCGACGAGCTGCTCAACGGCCACGGACGACCTCGGCGTGTTGGAGCGAGTCGAGGGCGCTCACGAACGACGGCCAGCGGCCCTCGGCCACGCCGCACGCCGTCAGGGTGTCGGCCACGGTGGGATGGGCGCCGAGAGCCTGCACGACGGCGAGCACGTCGGGTGATTTGAGGAACACCAACCGTCGGTTCCCATAGTGGTAGGCGAGCGCGCCGAACGGCTCGGGTCGGAGGGCGACCTGAGGATCGAGCTCGAGGGCGGCGTCGAGGGTGACCGGCACGCGTCAGTAGACGCCGCACATGCCGTCGATGGAGATCTCCTCGACCAGC
>DASXAI010000570.1:0-1897 GCA_036406775.1 Acidimicrobiales bacterium | reverse complement strand
TCGATCATCATCCCGGCGACCGTAGACGCACGCCGGTGTCCAGCGCCGCCGCCACCTTCCGAGGCAACTCGTCGGTCACGACCTGCTCCAGCGTGCGCGGCAGCGGGAGGCGCCAGTTGGGCCACTCCTCGATTGTCCCCGGCAGGTTGGGCCGGTCGACGGTCGCCACGGCGTCGTCCAGCGTGGCCGTCACCACGAGCGACGGCGCCCCGGCCAGGGCCCGGTGCGTCTCGACGACCACCTCGTCGACGGGTGCGTCGTCGGACACGCCGGTCGCCTGCTGGATGCGGTCCCGGAAGAGCGCCTCGTCGCTCCCGTCGCCGGCTCGGCCGAGGCGTCGGCGATCGGCCAGGTCGGCACCCGTCCACACGCCGGCGATGGTCGGCAGGTCGTGGGTCGTGACGCTGGCGAGGGCCTGTTCGGGATAGGTGGGCGGCGGGCCCTCCTCGAACCACACCAGCCGGTAGGACAGCACGCCCCGCTCGGTCAGCTCGTCCCGCACCTCGTCCTCGACGGTGCCGAGGTCCTCGCCGACGATGAAGGCGCCGGCGCGCTCGGCTTCCAGCGCCAGTAGGTCCAACAGGTCCTGGGCCGGGTAGCGCACGTAGGCGCCATCGCGTGGGCCGCCGCCGGGCGGGATCCAGTACAGGCGGAACAGGCCCATGACGTGGTCGATCCGCAAGCCGCCGCAGTGCGCCAGGTTGGCCCGCATGGTGGCGACGAAGGGCTCATAGCCGTCGGCGCGCACCTTCCACGGCACGAACGGCGGCAGGCCCCAATCCTGCCCGGCCGGGTTGAACGTGTCCGGCGGCGCCCCCACCCGGCAGCCCTGGCCCAGCAGATCCTGGAACGCCCAGGCGTCGGCGCCGTTCGGGTCGAAGCCGACGGCCAGGTCGGCCACGAGCGGCACGCCGGCGTTCGCTGCCGCCTCGAGCTGGACGTCGAGCTGCCACTGGCACCATTCGTGGAACCGGACTCGAGCGGGCTCGGCGGCCGCGAAGGCGGCGACCGCGGGCGAGGCGGGATGGCGGTACTGCTCGGGCCACGCGGGATAGGCCGGGCCGTACCGCTCGGCCAGCGCCGACCACGTCGCAAAGCGGCGCAGCGACGGGCCCTGCGCGAGCAGCCAGCTCTCGAACACCGAGCGGAGCCCATCGCTCGCCTCGAAGGCGAGGTGCAGCCTGCTCAAGGCGTCCATCTTCAACTGGTGGATGGCGTCGCGATCGATCCGGGGCGACTGGTTGAGGCGGCGGCCGGCCTCATCGAGGGCGTTCAGGTCGGAGCCGAGCGCCGCCGCGCCGGGGATGTCGGCGATCCGCAGGTAGTTCACGTTGCGCCAGAGCCGGCTCGTGGGCGAATAGGGACTCGGCTCCTGCGGACGCGTCGGCGCCGACGCGTGGAGCGGGTTGATCAGCATGACGCCGGCGTCGAGCCCCGCCGCCCACTCGCCCAGGGTGCGGAGGTCGCCGAGATCGCCGATGCCCCAACTGGCCGCCGACCGCACGGCGTAGAGCTGCACCGCCCAGCCCCACATGCGGGCCGGCAGACGGAACCGCCGGGGCGTGATCACCAACCTGGTCGCCGGGCCGCCGTCGAGCGGGTGCAGGTCGTGGTAGCCGGTCGGGAGGTCAGGGGGCAGGGCGTGGAGCTCAGGCAGCGTCGTGCCGTCCTCGAGGACGAGGTCGCACCGATCGGCCAGCGTGGTGGCCGAGCCGGCCGGCACGAACCACTGTGGCGCCGCCGGCGGTGGGCCGTCGAGGTCGTCGGCACCCATCGCCGCCCGCAGCTCGGCTCGCGTCTCGTCCGGGGTGGGATGCCAGTTCCCGATGGTGTCGAAGTACCCGTCGGTGATCGACCACGCATCCGTCATACCGGTGATGTGTACCCCATCACGCCC
>DASXAI010000569.1:0-12017 GCA_036406775.1 Acidimicrobiales bacterium | reverse complement strand
CCAGCCCACCGTCGTGAATCACGGCGGTGACGGGCGCGTCGTCGTTGGCGGTGAGGCGCACGCCGAGCACCTGGTTGGAATCAACGCCGCCGAGGGTGGTACCGCCGTAGTAGTGGGCGAGGATCTGGTCCCACGACCATCCGAAGTGAGTGGCGTAGCCGTACGCACCGACCTGGCTGAGCCCGATCCCGTGGCCGAAGCCGTGGCCGGTGAGGGTGACCGTCGGTCCGTAGCCGGCCGGCACGAGGCCGGCGGCCCCGGCCGTCGACGGCCGCGCCGAGACGGCGCCCACCGTTGCCGCGAGCACGGCGAGCGCCGTCACCCCGCGCCGAATCCATCGTCGTGGCCGCATGAGTCCCCCGACCGTAGCCGGGGGACTCGGCCCCGCGGCGCCACCAGAAGGGCAGGCCATCCGGCTCATTGCTCCTGGAGACGGGCAGGGTGACCATCTCTGCATGGCGGCCGAGCCACTAATGTTGCTGCGCTTGCAGACCCGACGGCTCCTTGACCGCGCCACCGAACGAAACCCGCTCCCCGAGGGCACGATGGCGGTGGGCCTCGGGCTCATCATCTCCGGCGTCGCCACCTACGGGTTCCTGTCGATCACCAAGCGGGCCCTCGGCGAGGACGCCTTCGCCCCCGTCAGCCTCCTGTGGTTCCTGACGTTCATCCTGGCGCCCGGTTTCTTCCTCCCGGTCGAGCAGGAGGTGGGCCGGGCCATGGCCCACCGGCGCGCCCTCGGCCAGGGCTCGCGCCCGGTGGTCGAACGGGCGGCCATGCTCGAGGGGATCCTGCTCGTCACCATCACCATCGTGATGCTGGCGGTGAGCCCCCTGCTGGTGAGCCACCTCTTCGACGGGAGTTGGGCGCTCTTCATCAGCCTCGTGATCGCGTTCTGGAGCTACGCCCTGGCCCATCTGACCCGCGGGGTGTGGTCCGGGACGGGGCGCTTCAACGCCTACGCCACGCTGATGGGCAGCGAGGGGCTCGTACGCATGGCCGCCGCCATCGCACTCGCCGTCGCCGGGATCACGGCCGTCGGACCCTACGGCATCCTGGTCGGCCTGCCCGCGGTGGTGGCCGTCCTGATCTCGCGGCGGGGCCAGCACGACGTGCTGCACGACGGGCCCGAGGCGTCGTGGGCCGAGCTGACTCCCAACCTGGGCTGGCTGCTCGCCGGGTCGGTCTGCGCCGCCGCCCTGCTGAACGCCGGGCCCATCGCCGCCAACGCGCTGAAGACCTCCTCGGCGCAGAACGCGTTGGTGACGCAGCTGTCGACGGGCGTCATCATCGCCCGCGTGCCGCTGTTCCTCTTCCAGGCGGTACAGGCGGCGCTGCTGCCCAAGCTGGCTCGTCTGGCCGCCATGGGCGCCCTGGCCGACTTCAGCCGCGGCTTCCGCAAGCTGCTGCGGCTCGTGCTGGTGGTGGGCGTGGCGGCCATCGTCGGTGCCTTCGTGCTCGGCCCGTTCGTCGTGAAGGTCTTCTTCGACTCCGACCTCAGCCGGCGCACCCTCACCCTGCTCGCTCTGTCGAGCAGCCTCTACATGGTGGCACTGGCCCTGGCCCAGGCGGTGATCGCCCTGCGCGGCCACGCCAAGGTCGCCCTCGGCTGGTTCGTCGGACTGGCCGCGTTCATCGCCGTCTGCATCGTTCCGAACGACGACCTGCTGATGCGGGTGGAGGTCGCCCTGGTCATCGGTTCGGCGGCGGCCCTCGTGGTGTTCGCCGTCGTGCTGAAGATGATGATGCGCCGGGGCATCCAGCCCGACGACGACTCGATCCTCGAGGCGTTCAGCGAGCTCCCACTCGGCGAGCCGTAGTACCCGTCAGCGCCGGGCCCGTTCGATCTTCTCCGCCTCGACCTTGAGGTCGTGGGCGACCATCCGCTCGACGAGGCTCGGGAAGTCGACCGTCGGCTGCCAGCCGAGGCGCGCCCAAGCCTTGGAGGCGTCGCCCACGAGGAGGTCGACCTCGGCGGGCCGGAAGAAGCGCTCGTCCTGGCGCACGTAGCGGCGCCAGTCGTCGAGCTCGGCGGCGGCGAAGGCGAGCTCCACGAACTCCTCGACGGCGTGGGTCTCGCCGGTGGCCACCACGTAGTCGTCGGGCTCGTCCTGTTGGAGCATGGCCCACATGGCTTCGACGTAGTCGCCGGCGTAGCCCCAGTCGCGCTTGGTCTCCAGCACGCCCATCACCAGCTCGTCCTGCAGCCCCAACTTGATGCGGGACACGGCGTTGGAGACCTTGCGGGTGACGAACTCGAGCCCCCGGCGCTCGGACTCGTGGTTGAAGAGGATGCCGCTGCACGCGTAGAGCCCGTAGGACTCGCGGTAGTTGACCGTGATGTGGTGACCGAACACCTTGGCCGCGCCGTAGGGCGAGCGGGGGTGGAACGGCGTCTGCTCGTTCTGCGGCGTCTCCCGCACCTTGCCGAACATCTCCGACGACGAGGCCTGGTAGAAGCGGATCGGGTTCCGGTCGGAGCCGCCGATCATCCGGATGGCTTCCAGCATGCGCAGCACGCCGAGCCCCGTCACATTGGCCGTGAGCTCGGCCTGCCGGAACGACAGGGCCACGAACGAGATGCCGGCGAGGTTGTAGACCTCGTTCGGCTGGGTGTACTCGAGGGCCGTCACCAGTGACGGCAGGTCCTGCAAGTCGCCCGACACCAGCTCCACGAACGGCAGCTCGGCCTGGATGAGATCGCCCTTGGGGTTGTTCTGGCCCTTGATCAGACCGAACACCTGATAGCCCTTGGCGTGCAGCAGCTCGGCCAGGAACTGGCCGTCCTGGCCCGTGATTCCGGTGATGAGGGCGGTCGGCATGGGGGGTCGAGGCTAGTGGCCACGGTGCGGACGCCGCCTGCATCCTCCGTCCGCCCGTGCCGACGTGACGGTTTTGCACAACTGTTGTCGATTTCCGTCACTTCGAGCTCGGGCCGGGGGCCGATAGGTTCGTCGGCCGTGACCGTGGTGGCCATCGATGTCGGCCCGCTCGTCGGTGCCCGCACGGGTATCGGCCAGTTCGTGACCCACCTCGTCGCCGCCCTCGAAGCCCAGCCCGACCCGCCGGAGCTCCATCGCTACGTGCTGAGCTTCCGCGCCGCGCTCCCGCCCGATGTCCACCGGCTGCCGTATCCGGCCGGCCCGACGCTGCAGGCGTGGGGCCGGATCGACTGGCCCCGGCCGCGGCGCCCCCTGGGTCATGCCGCCGTCGTGCACGGCACCAACTACGTCGTGCCACCGACGCGCCTCCCGGCCATCGTCACCGTGCACGACTGCTCGTTCGTGACCCGTCCCGACTTCGTGAACGACACGGTGCGGGCGTTCGTCCCGGTGGTCCGACGCGCCGTCGACCGCGGCACGCTGGTGCACACGCCGTCGGCCTACGTCGCCGGGGAGGTGCGCGACTTGTTCGGCGCCGCGCCCGAGCAGGTCCGGGTGATCCCCCACGGCCCGCCGCTCGACCGCTCGCGCAACGGCCGCCCGGCGCCGACCAGGAGCGTCACGCGCGGGCGCCCGTACATCCTCGCCCTGGCCACACGCGAACCCCGCAAGAATCTCCCGCGGCTCGTCGAGGCGTACGGGCTCGTCCAGGCCGAGCAGCCGGATCTGGCCCTCGTGCTCGTGGGTCCCGACGGTCCGGACCAGGCCAACGTGGAGTCCGCCATCCGGCGCCTGCCTCCCATCGCGGCCGCCAGCGTCGTGATCCGGCCGTGGATGGACGACGACGACCGCGCCGCCGTGCTCGCCGGCGCGACGGTGCTCGCCGTTCCGTCGCACGACGAGGGGTTCGGCCTCCCGCTGCTCGAGGCCATGCAGTTCGACGTGCCAGTGGTGGCGGCCCGAGCCGGCGCGCTTCCCGAGGTCGCCGCTGACGCCGCGCTGTACGCCGACCAGCGCGACGCCGCCGAACTGGCCGGCGCCCTGGCCCGAGCGGCGAGCGACGATGCACTGCGGGCCGAGCTGGTGGCGGCCGGGCGCCGCCGTGTCGCCAACTACTCGTGGGAACGAACTGCCGCCGCGTTCAACGCGCTCTACATCGAGGCCGCCACGGAGCACGCGCCGTGATCGCCGTGCTGTGCGGAGGCGTCGGCGCCGCCCGCCTCCTCGCGGGCATGGTGCGGGCGTGGCCCGCGCCTGATCTCACCGCCATCGTGAACACTGGCGACGACACGACGCTGCACGGTCTGGCCATCTCGCCCGATCTCGACACCGTCACCTACACCCTCGCCGGCGCCATCGACCCGGAGCGGGGCTGGGGCCTGCGCGGCGAGACATGGGCCGCGATGGACGCCCTCGGCAGGTACACGCCGCAACGGCCGACCGGCTCGAGCGCCGGCGCTACGTGGTTCAGCCTCGGCGACCGTGACCTGGCCACGCATCTGTACCGCACCCACCGCCTGGCCGAAGGAGCGACGCTGTCGACGGTGACGGCGGAGATCGCCGCCGGGTGGGGCGTCGCCGTGCGTCTGCTGCCGATGAGCGACGATCCCGTCCACACCATGGTCGAGGTCGAGGGCGAGGGCGAGATCGGCTTCCAGGACTACTTCGTCGGTCGGGCTCACAGCGTGCCGATCACCGGCGTGCGATTCGCGGGTGTCGACCTCGCCGTACCGGCGCCGGGCGTGCTCGACGTCATCGACACCGCCACGGCGATCGTGGTCGCCCCGTCGAACCCGGTGGTGTCGATCGGGCCGATCCTGGCGCTGGCCGGCGTCCGCGACCGTCTGGCCGCGTTGCAGAAGCGCATCGTGGCGATCTCCCCGATCGTCGGTGGCCGGGCCATCAAGGGTCCGGCCGACCGCATGCTGGCGGAACTCGGCGTGCCCGTCAGCGCATCGGGGGTCGCCGCCTGGTACCACGACGTGGCCGGCACGATCGTGATCGACACCGTCGACGCCGACCTGGCGCCCGAGATCGAGGCGAAGGGTCAGCGGTGCGTCGTCACGGACACCATGATGCGCACCGCTGACGTGGCGGCGGCGTTGGCGACGACGGCGGTGGAGGCGCTCGAGGCATGAGTCACATCGAGATGTGGGGCGTCGAGGGCATCGGCGAGATCCGGCCCGGTGACGTGCTGGCCGACGTCATCGCGGGCGCCGTCGCTTCGCCGCCCAACGGTCCGCTGGCCCACGGCGACGTGCTCGTCGTCACGCAGAAGATCGTGTCGAAGGCCGAGGGCCGGCTGGTGGCCGTCGATCCCGATGACCCGCTCTCGCACAAGGGCATCGTCGAGGCCGAGGCGGTGCGGGTGCTGCGCCGGCGCGGCGACCTGGTGATCACCGAGACGCGCCACGGGTTCGTGTGCGCCAACTCCGGCGTCGACCTGTCCAACGTCCAACGCGGCGAGGCCGCCCTCCTCCCGCTCGACTCTGACCGGTCGGCGCGCCGCATCCGCGACGGCCTGCGGGCCCGCCTCGGCGTCGACCTCGGTGTGATCGTGTCGGACACGTTCGGCCGGCCGTGGCGGCGCGGGCTCACCGACGTCGCCATCGGCGTGGCCGGGATCGCCGGCGTCGTCGATCTCCGCGGCACCGAGGACGCCCTCGGCCGCACGATGCAGGTCACCGAGGTCGCCGTCGCCGACGAGCTGGCCTCGGCGGCCGAGCTGGTGATGGGCAAGTCGGCCGGCATCCCCGTCGCCGTCGTGCGCGGCGTCGACGCTGCCTGGCTGCGTGAGGCCGGCATCGGCGAGCTCATCCGGCCGCCGCAGGAAGATCTGTTCCGCTAGCTCAGCTCGTGTGCCGGCGCACCTGGGCCAGTCCCTCGTCCAACGAGGTCCACGGCGCCCACGCCAGATGGATGCGGGCCCGGGCCGGCGACACCGCGAAGCGGCCGATCTCTCCCTGCCGTCCACCCGTGAACGTCGCCGGTGGGCCGCCGACGGCGATGCGTTGGTGGAGTTCACGGATGGTGGTCTGCGTCCCCGTGCCGACGTTGACGACGAGGCCGCCGCCGCGCTGCGCGGCGCGCACACAGGCGTCGACGGCGTCGTCGACGTACAGGAAGTCGCGCGTCTGGCGCCCGTCGCCCTGGATGACAGCGGGCGTGCCCGTAGCAGCGGCGGTGGTGAAGGCCGCCACCACCCCTCGGCTCGCCGGCTGACGCGGGCCGTACACATTGCTGAAGGCCAGGCCGGTGAACTCGAGGTCGTGGCGCTCGCGCGTCACGGCCAGCAGGTCGGCAACGGCGCGCTCGGCCACGCCCACCGAGGTTTGGGGCTGCCACGCCCGCCCGTCCTTCACCGGCAGCTCCGCCGACGGAACGGCGCCGTAGAGGTCGGCGGCGTCGAGGCCGACGACGAGCTTGGCCGCTCCTGCGCGCAAGGACGCGTCGATGATCGCGGTCGCCGCGGCGAAGACGAGATCGGTGGCCACTCGCTCCGCCAGTCCCGGTGCCGGCACGACGAGGTGGAACACGACATCGGGCCGGCGGCGGACCACGAGGTCGACGACGTCGGGCGAGCGCACGTCGACGTGATGGAACTTGAGCTCGCCGCCTGTCCGTGTCGCGTCGGCCCGCGCCGACGCCAGGTTGGCGAGCGAGCCGCCGGAGAGGTCGTCGACAACGTCGACGGTGTGGCCCTCGGCCAGTAATCGGTCCACGAGGTGAGAGCCGATGAACCCGGCTCCGCCTGTGACCAGCGCCCGCACGGCGGCCGCGCTATCGCGGTGCCGGCACGCGCACGCCGTCGAGCGCGGCGCCGGCCTCGATCCGTTCGTTGTCGCCGACCACAGCGTCGGTGACGGCGGCCTCGGCGCCGACGTGGACGCCGGCGCCCAGGACCGACCGCTCGACCACCGCGCCGGCGTCGATCACCGCGTCATCGAGGAGCACGGAGTCGGCCACGCGGGCGTTGGCGCCGACGCGGGAGCGGGCACCCACGACCGTTCGGCTGATCACCGCGCTCGGGGCGACGACCACCCCGGCACCGATCGGGTCGACCGGCGTGCCACGGCGCAAGCCGTCGAGGAGGTCGAGGTTGGCCTGCAGGAACTGCTCGGGCCGGCCGGCGTCGAGCCAGTAGTCGTCGGTGGCCAAGGCGAAGAGGACGCCGTCGGCCACCATGGCCGGGAACGTCTGGCGCTCGATCGACACCCGCCCGGTCGCGGCGATCCGGGCGATGGCGGCGGGCTCGAGGACGTACGTGCCGGCGTTGATGAGGTTGGTGGGCGCGGACTCGCGCGGCGGCTTCTCGATGAACGCCGTCACCCGTCCACTGCCATCGGTGGGAACGACGCCGAAGGCCGACGGGTCGTCGACGGGCGTCAGATGGATGGTGCCCTCGCCACCGCGCGAACGATGGAAGTCGACGAGGGCGCCCACATCGAGGTCGGTGAGCACATCGCCGTTGACGGCCAGGATCGTCTCGGCGCCGAAGCCGGCGGCCTGGGCCGCGAACCGGATGGCACCGGCGGTGTCGAGCGGCTCGTCCTCGACGGCGTACCGGAGCCGCACGCCGGCGCACGTGTCGTCGGGATAGGCGGCTCGAAAGGCGTCGGGTTTGAAGCCGAGTGACAACACCGCCTCGGTGACGCCGCCGCGCGCCAGATTGGCCAGGACGTGCTCCAGGATCGGACGGTGCCCGACGGGCAGCAGGGGCTTGGGCGTCGTGTACGTCAGCGGCCGGAGCCGGGTCCCGAAGCCGCCGACGAGGACGACTGCCCTCATCCGGACGTCGAAGGCGTGGGCGCCGTCGTGTCGGTGGGCGCCGTCGTGTCGGAGGGAGCCGGACTGGCGGGCACCGTGGTGGCACCGGGCACCGTGGTCGCACCGGGCACCGTGGTGGCGCCGGGCACCGTGGTGGTGGCCGCCGACCCGGAGTCGACGCTCCCCAGCTGCGCCAGGTTGGCGGCGGTGGGCGGCTTCAGCTTCGTGATGTCGGTGTCGTCGGGCACGAAGGCGACGGTGATGCCCATCCCGTCCCGGTCGAAGTGGATGTTGTTGAAGTCGGTGATCCAGATGTTCGGGGAACTCGTGCCGTTCTGCACGTCTTCCCAGACCGCCGCCTTCAGCGTGCCCTTCTTGCCGGCGTCGGGCGTGCCCTCCGGGCACGCGTCACCCGTCTTGTACTTGGTGCCGTCGGGCAGGGTGAGCGTGTCGTTGGTGAGCTTCACGCCCTCCCAGTCGAGGTACTTGCCGAGCGTGGCGTTCTTGCCCGACGTCTCGGAACTGAACGGATGGATGTGGATGACGCCGTCGCCGTGGCTGTGGATGCCGAGAGGATCGGCGGCGTTCGGATCGAGGCCCTTGGTGAACGACGGGATGAAGTTCCCGCAGATGTAGAAGCCGTAGGCGGCGTGCCAGTGGTCGCCGAGCACGGGGGGCGTGGTGGCGGCCGCCTGGTTGTTGTTCCGGGCGTAGAGAATCAACCCGAGGCCGAGGAGCACGACGACGCCCAGCGCGATCGGGAACACGAGGCCGCGCTGGCCGCGAACCTTGCGACGGCCTCCCGCCCGGGCGGCCCGGGCGACCTTCTTGCTGGATGATGCCTTGCCCACGAGGAGCCAACGCTACCCGGTGCCCCGGCGCGATCGCGGGCGGCCCAGCTCCAGGAAGAGGTCCTCGTACGACGCCGCGACGGCCGCCGGCGAGGCCCACCGCTCGACGAAGGCGCGCCCCGAGGCACCCATCTCGGCCCGCCGGGCCGGGCCGTCCAGGAGGGACACGAGCGCGTCGGTGAACGCGTCGGCATCGTCGGGAGGAACGGTCAGCCCGGCCGCCGCCTTCTCGACGACGCGGGCTACTTCGGTGCCCGGATCGACGCTGGCCAAGAGCGGACGGCCGGCGGCCAGGATCGAGTACGTCTTCGACGGAACGCTCGAGCGGGCCAGCCCTCTCTTGAGCGGTACCAGGTGGATGTCGCCCGTGGCGAGCACCTCGGCCAGCCGTTCCTTCGGCTGGTAATCGGCGAAGCGGACGTTCGGGAGGTCGGCGGCCTCGGCCTCGAGTGCGGGCCGGCCCGAGCCGCCTCCGTTGACGACGAACACGACGTCGGTCCGCTCGACCAGCCGCCGGGCCGCCGTCACGACCAGATCGAGCGACTGGGACAGCCCGATGTTGCCGGCGTACATGACGACCGTCTCGTCGCCCACGCCGAGCTCGCGCCGGTACGGCGTGCGGCGGTCGAGCGGGGTGATGGCCTTGGTGTCGACGAAGTTCGGGATGGTGCGCACCTTCTGGCCCTGACCGGGTGGCAGCTTGGCCGCCACGTTGTCGCGCAGATCATCGGACAGCACGGTCACGGCGTCGGCGGCGCGGTAGCTGAGCCGTTCCAGGCGGCGGGCGATCGCGATCACCGTCGGATTGGTGATGGCGCCGAGCTCGACGGCGACATCGGGGAACACGTCCTGGATGTTGAACACGAGCGGTCCGCGCCGGACGAGGGCCATCCCCCACCCCGTCAGGCCGAGTGTGAGCGGTGGTGACATGGCGAGCACACCGTCGACCCGTCGGCCCCGCAGGCCGTTGACGCCGGCCAGCGCGCTGAAGGCCCCGAAGGCGAGGGCCCGCCCGGCGATCGAGCGCTTGTCCGTCGGGAACGGGTGGACGCGAGTGATCGATCCCCACGGCGTGATCTCGGTGCGCACCAGGCGACCCCGCCACTCGGCTTCGACGGCGTGGTGCTCGTACCACGGCAGCGCCGTCACCACGTGCAGCTCATGGCCCCGGTCGGCGAGCTCGGTGACGACGCGCGTAATCACCTCGCCGGTGGGCGCCATGTCCGGGGCGAAGTGGGGGCTGAGGACGGCGAGCTTCATGCGAGGGCGAGACGGTAGGCCTCCAGCAGCGCCCGCGCCGAGCCGGTGGCGGTGAACGAGCGGGCCCGGGACCGGCCCAGGCGCGCCAGCCGGGCCCGTTCGGCCTCGTCGTCGAGGAGACGCGCCAGCGTGTCGGACCAGGCATCCTCGTCGAACGGGTCCACGAGGACGCCGGCCGTACCGACGACCTCAGGGAGGGCGGTGGTGTTGGCCGCCACGACCGGGCTCCCCAAGGCCATCGCCTCCAGGACGGGCGCGCCGAACCCCTCGTAGAGGCTCGGGAAGGCCGTCACCGTGGCGAGCTGATAGAGGCCGTCGCGGTCGGCGTCGGGAACCCGTCCGGGTCGCACCACGCGGCCGCCGATGCCGAGTTGTGCGATCTCGGCCGCCACGTCGTCGTCGGCCGCGCCGGCGCCCCCGAGGAGTACCAGCCGCAGACGGTCGTCGCCCTCGAGGGCGGCGAAGGCCCGCACGAGCATGGCGTGGTTCTTGTGGGGATGGGTGATGGCCGGATAGAGGACGAACCGGCCCGGCAGCCCGTACCGGGCGCGCAACGCAGGCTCGTCGAGCGGCGCCGCCGCGATGACGCCGTCGAGCCCGTGCGGGACGACCACCACACGTTCGGCCGGATACCCGAACGACGACACGACCGTGCCCTTCACGTACTCGCTCGGCACGGTCAGGGCCGCGGCCCGGCGAACCGAAGCCGGGACAGCCGTGGCGAGCCACGTGAGCTTGATGCGGGAGAAGAACTGTGGATAGGCGAGGTACTGGAGGTCGTGCACGGTCAGCACCCCGGGTGCGCCGCCGCCACGCGGCATGGTGCCGCCGGCGTGGTGCACGAGTTGGAGGCGGAACTCCCGCGTCCGGGCCGCCAGCCAGGTGTTCTCGACGGCGACGCGCAGGCCACGGCGCCGCCCGTCGACGGGTGCCCGCACCATGGTGAACCGCCCCGCCAAGTCGCGGTGGGCACTCGGGTAGGCGGGCAGCACGAAGAGCGTGAGCTCGAGGTCGGTGACGTCGAGCTCGGCCAGCCCCGCCAACTGGCGCGCCAGGTACTCCTCCGAGCCGCCGACCTCGCCGGGCCGGCACCACAGGAGGTTGACCCCGACGGTCATCACCGGGCGAGCACCTCCTCGTAGGCGGCCACGGTGGCGGCGGCGGTGCGCTCCCACGTCAGCTCGTCGGCGCGCTCGTAACCGGCGACGATCAGCCGGCGACTGTCGGCCAGCGCCCGCACGATGCCGGCGGCGATGGCGTCGACGTCGGTCGGGTCGACCAGCACGGCAGCGCCGCCGGCGACCTCCTCCGTGGCGGTGCCCCGCGACGTCACCACCGGCGTGCCGTGCGCCATGGCCTCGGCCACCGGAAGGCCGAAGCCTTCGCGCAAGCTCGGGTAGAGGAACGCGTCGGCCCCGGCGTACAGCGCGTCACGGTCGCGGTCCGAAACGAAGCCGAGCAGCCGCACCCGGTCGCCGGGCGGCGGCGAGGCGCGGCCCCAACCCTCGAGCCCGACGACAGCGAGGATGTGATCGGTCTCGAGCCGCTCGACGGCGGCCACCAGCCGGGCCAGGTTCTTGCGCGGCTCGAGCGTGCCGACGAACAGCAGGTATCGCCGTTCGAGGCCGTACCGGCGGCGCATCGTCATCACCGTGGCAGCGTCGACGGTGGCGCGGGCCACGCCGAGGGGCACGTGGCGCACGCGTTCGGCCGCGATGCCAGCGGCGACGCAGTCGCACATCGTGGCGTGCGACGAGGCGAGCACGAGATCGGCGTCGCGGCGAACCAGATCGAGGCCGCGCTGGAACACCCGCCGGCCTCGGCTCGTGAAGTGGGCCGGCTCGTGCAGGAACGCGAGGTCGTGAATCGTGACGACCAGTGGCGCCGAACGGGGCGGGACGATGATCGTCGTGGCGTGGATCACGTCGACGGGCCCGGTGGCCCGCTCGACCCGCGGCGTCCGGAAGCGGAGCCACGAGTCGTACAGCGCGGCCCGCGGCAGCGCCAGCGGTCGCGTTTCGATCGGCGGCGTCCACGGCGGGGGTGGCAGCTCCCGGTGTCGGGCGCTGACGCCTACCAGTTCGATGTCGTCGCTGGCCGCGAGCTGGCGAGCCACGGCCAGCGCGGCGGACGCCGTCCCGCCGGGCACCCGGTGCCAGCACTGCTCGAGCGTGTACGCCACGCGCACGGGGTTCCATGCTGGCAGAGGCCCCGCCGCGAGTCCGTGACCCCGTGCCGACCGGAACTTGAACCGCAG
>DASXAI010000568.1:0-1934 GCA_036406775.1 Acidimicrobiales bacterium | reverse complement strand
TAGCACCACACCGCGGCGACGACGAGGACCAGCGCCACGACGTCCACCCGCTCCGGCAGCGCCAGCGTGCGCAGCGACGGTGACGGGGGCGGCGTCACGTTCCCGACCGTACCGCAGCGCTCCAACCCACCGTTCCTGTCGGGAGATCGAGCCGTTTCCGCGCCATATCGCCGACAGGAAGCGTGTGGGTCGAGGCCCGCGCTGGCGTGTGCTACAACCGCACGACGTGAGCCTGGCGTCGACGACGCAGAGCGGGTCGGGTTCGGGGCCGCACGCCAGCGACGCCCCCGACGGCCCGCCCGCCCACCGCCGGGTCACCCCGCTCGCCGTCGGTGTCGTCGTATGGCTGGCCTCGGAGCTGATGTTCTTCGGCGGCCTGTTCGCGGCGTACTACACGCTTCGAGGGCAGAACGAGCCGTGGCCGCCGCCGGGCGTCGAACTCGACATCCCGCGGGCCCTGCTGTTCACCGCCGTGCTCGTTGCGTCGAGCTTCACCATGCACCTGTCGGTGCGGTCGGCCGACAGCAACGACCGCCGCGGCGCGCTGCGGTGGCTGTTCGTCACGTTCGTGTTGGGCGCCGCCTTCCTCGTCAACCTGGGCTTCGAGTGGGGCGGCAACGACTTCACCCTCACCGACCATGCCTACGGGTCGATCTACTACCTGCTGACAGGCTTCCACGGGGCCCACCTCCTCGGCGGCCTGGCGCTGATGGTGGCGGCCGCCATCGCCGTCAGCGGCACCGAGTCGCACGTCCCGCTCGGCCCGACCTTCACCGTGAGCGCGTACTACTGGCACTTCGTCGACGCGGTGTGGATCGCGGTGTTCCTGACGATCTTCGTGGTGCAGTAGGCGTGCGCTGGTCGACGGTTCCCGTCGCCCTCGCGGGCGCGCTCGCCGTCGCCGCCGGGCTCTTCGCCGTCGAGCGCACGGCCGCCGGCACGCCCGCGCCGCACCAGACCACACCGTCGCCGGAGCAGGTGGCCCAAGGCCGCGAGCTCTACCTCACCGGCTGCTCGTCGTGCCACGGCGCCGACGGCGCCGGCACGGACCAGGCGCCGACCCTCATCGGCGTGGGCGCCGCCTCGGCCAGCTTCTACCTCACGACGGGCCGCATGCCGGCGGCGCAGGGCGTGCCGTACCAGCCGCCCCGCAAGGAGCCGGCCTATCCGCCCGACCAGATCGACGCGCTGGTCGCCTACGTGGCCTCGCTCGGACCCGGTCCGGCGGTTCCGCAGGTCGACGTGGCCGACGCCGATCTGGCCCGCGGCGGCGTGCTGTACCGGGCCAACTGCGCGTCGTGCCACCAGGCGGCGGGGGCGGGCGGAGCGCTGTCGTACGGCCAGTACGCGCCGCGGCTCGACCAGGCCACGCCCACCCAGGTCGTGGAAGCCATGCGCATCGGTCCCGGCCAGATGCCGGTGTTCAACGCCACCACGCTCGACGACGCCGCCGCCACCGACATCGCCGCCTACGTGCAGTACCTGCACGATCCCGACAACCGCGGCGGGCTCGCCCTTGGCGGCAACGGTCCCGTACCGGAAGGCGCGGTCGCCCTGATCGTGGGGCTCGGCGGGCTCGTCGCCGTCAGCATCTGGATCGTCGGCCGGAGACGGCGCGCCGCTCATGCCTGACGGGACCAAGCGCATCACCAAGGGCGAGCGGGCCCCGGCCATCGCCTTCAGCCTCGCCATCGTCGCCGCCCTCGCCCTCGCCGTCGTGTACTGGCGGGGCGGCCAACCGCAGGCCGAGGGCATCCTCCTCGCGGTCGTGCTCGGCGGGATCGGCGCCGGGCTCGCCCTGTGGGCCAAGCGCTTCATGCCGCACGGTCCGTTCGAGGAGGAGCGGGGCCAGATCGCGTCGAGCGAGGAGGACATCGCCGCCTTCCTCGACGACCTGAACCACGGCGAGGAGGGCATCGCCCGGCGCGGCTTCC
>DASXAI010000567.1:0-2907 GCA_036406775.1 Acidimicrobiales bacterium | reverse complement strand
CCGCGGTCGGCTGCGCTCTGCTGTCGTACAGAGAGGCGATGCGAGACTTCGCCGGCCAACGCGATCTCGAGGTGTGGTACGCCCACCTCGACAGCACCGCTGTCGCCCAGCGCTGGAGCGAGGAGATCACCAAACGCGACGCGCAGCGGATGCGGCGGGCGGCAGACAAGGCTCTCACCAAGGACAGCGTGCGGGCCCTGGCGAGCCTCTGCGAGCGGGTCGACGGCCGCCTGCAGATCGTGAGCGAGCCGCCCGTCATCGTCCGCTGGCAGGATCTCGTCCCCACGGAGCAGGTCGACGCTGCCCTCGGGCACATCAAGGCCGCACTGCGCACCTACCGCCGCACGCTCCAGCCCGACCGGGCCCACCTGCTCGACGGGTACCGGATCATCGACTTCGCAAGGAAGGTGGTGGGCGTCGGCAGCGTCGGTACACGGTGCTGGATCGTGCTGCTTCTCGGCCGGGACGAGAACGACCCGCTGTTCCTCCAGATCAAGGAGGCCGAGGCATCCGTGCTGGAACCTTTCGTCGGGCGCAGCGGCTACAAGGACCACGGCCAGCGGGTCGTGGAGGGTCAGCGGCTGATGCAGTCGGCCAGCGACATCTTCCTCGGGTGGAGCCGCGACGCCGGCCTCGACGCCATCGAGCGTCACTACTACATCCGTCAGCTGTGGGACGGAAAGCTCTCGCCGAATCTCTCCACCGCCACCCCGCAGCTGCTGTCCGTGTACGGGAAGATCTGCGGCTGGACGTTGGCTCGAGCCCACGCCCGCTCCGGCGATCGCATCGCCATCGCCTCGTACCTGGGGTCGAAGGACGTGTTCGACCGGGCCATCGTCGAGTTCGCCATGGCGTACACGCAGCAGAACGCCCACGACCATGCGGCCATGGCCGCCGCCGTGCAGGCGGGCCGCCTGGCCGTGGCGTGAACGGGTGACGGGATGGCGCCGATTCGCGCCGGCGCGAGAGGATGACGGCCCTTACGGGTGAAGGGAGCGCGAGCTGATCACGATCGATCTCTCTGGCCGGATCGGCCTGGTGGTGGGGGGCGGAGGGGGTGGCATCGGTACCGCCGTCGCGGTGGCCGTGGCCCAGGCCGGGGCCGACGTCGGCGTCATCACGAACGTGGCCGAGCACGCCGACGACACCCGGCGCAATGTCGAGGCGGCCGGCCGCCGGGCCGCCACCGCCATCGCCGATGTGACGGACCAGGGCGCGCTCGTCGACGCCATCACCCGCATCGCCGCCGGGCTCGGTCCCATCGATCTCCTCGTCAACGTGGTCGGCGGCGCCCTGTTCGACGACTGGCACCGCCTGGCCGACTACGACATGGACGCCTTCGACCGGCTCATCGGACGCAACGTGCGGTACGCGGTCGTGTCCTGCCGGGAAGTCGCCCACGCCCTGATCGCCGCCGGCCGCCCGGGCGCCATCGTGAACGTCTCGTCGGTGGCGGCCCGCGGCACGCCTCTCCTCAGTGGCTACGGCGCCGCCAAGGCCGCCCTCGAGTCGTTCGGCCGCACGATGGCCATGGAGTGGGGCCTCCGTGGCATCCGCGTCAACGCGGTGGCGCCGGGCACGATCAAGACGCCGCGCGCCGGCCAGAGCGACCTGGCCGAGGAGGCGGCCAAGAGCATCCCGCTCGGCCGGCGCGGGAATCCGGACGACATCGCCCACGCCGTCGTCTTCCTGCTCAGCGACCTGGCGAGCTACATCACGGGCCAGACGCTCGTGGTCGACGGCGGTTCCACTGTCGGTCCGCCGAGTGATCGGCCCCCGGTCTACGTCACCAACCCGCGGGTGCTGGCGCGGTTCCCGGCGCCATGAGCGCCGAAACGGACGTGCAGGTGCTGCTGGCGAAGCAGGCGGTCAGCGAGGTGCTCGACGGCTACTGCCGCGGCCTCGACCGCATGGACCGCGACCTGGCCCTCGCCACCTGGCACGACGGCGGCACCGCCGACTACGGCGAGCTGTACTCGGGCACGGGCGCCGGCTTCATCGACTGGGTCTTCGCCCAGCACGCCGCCCTCGCGCTGCACTCGCACCAGATCACCAACCGGCTGATCGTGGTCGACGGCGACCGGGCGGCCAGCGAGGCGTACGTCACCGTCACACTCCTCACCGATCCCGACGGCATGGCCGTGCGCCTGATGACGTCGTACGGCCGATACGTCGACCGCTGGGCGTACCGCGACGGCCGGTGGGCCATCGAGCACCGCCGCTACGTCAACGACGTGACGGTGTCGCGGGAGCTGGCGGCCGAGGATCTCCTGGCCCACGGCGGTGGCCGCCGCGACGCAGGCGATCCCTCCTACGCCAACTTCGCCTTCGAGCCGCGCTAGCCGACGACCTTCAGGACGGCCGAGCCCGACGTGATCGGGCGGTCGTCGTTGCCCTCGTCGAAGATGACGAGGCGGACGCCGACCTTGCCGTCGGTGCCCGTCACCGCGTCGCCGTCCACCCGGAACGGCCCGATCTTGCCGCGGGCGAGGAACATCACGTGCCAGGTCTGCATCTGGAGGAGGTCGGTGCCGACGAGGTCGGACGCGAGATCGATGGCCGCCGTCTCCAGCACGATGTGCTGGGGTCCGATGTGCAGCGCGGCATCGGGCGACGCCATCTCGAGCGCCAGCTCCGGCAGCTCCCAGTGGCCGTCGGTACGGCGCCGGGCGCCGAACACCTCCCACAACGGCGGCAGGTCGGGCGAGTCGACCACCTCGATCTTGGCCTCGTCCATCTTCTGCAGACCCTCGGGTGGCGTGCCGATGCTGACACCTTGACCCTCGGTGAAGGCGATCACCCGGTCGTGGTCGTCGGCATCGACGATCTTGGACCGGCTGAAGCCCATCCGTTGCCCTTCCTTCAGGACCTGCGACTCGACGACCTCGATGCGCGTGACGTCGAGGG
>DASXAI010000566.1:0-10658 GCA_036406775.1 Acidimicrobiales bacterium | reverse complement strand
GCCCCCACCCCTCAAAGGAGACGTCATGACCCTGCGCTTCTCGGGCGCCGCCGCCACCGTGGCCGCGATCAGCCTCGCCGTCGTCCTGGCCGCGTGCGGCAGCGACAACTCGTCATCCTCGTCGGTCGTCACGACGACGGCAACGACGAGCGCGGCCACGACCACCACCACGACGAGCGGTTCGTCGGGTTCGGCCACGAGCGGGCCGTCGGGCGCGTCCGGCAGTGCCGCGCTGTGCTCGGCGCGCGACGCGCTGAAGACCGACATCCAGGGCCTGGCCAGCGTCGACCTCGTCAAGAACGGCACGTCGGGGCTCCAGGACGCCCTCACGAAGATCAAGACCGACCTCCAGTCGGTGAAGTCGGCGGCCGGGTCCGATCTGCAGCCGCAGGTCAACTCGCTCCAGACCGCCGTCGACCAGCTCAGCACGGCGCTGTCGAACGCGTCGTCGGTCGGTGTCGCCGGCGTCGCCACTGCGGCCAAGAACGTCGCGACGGCGGGCAGCACGCTCCTCACGAGCCTCGACAACCTCAAGTGCGGCTAACTTCGGCGCCGCACCACGGGGGAGGTCGATGCGTTGACGGACACCACCGATTCGCGGACGCGTCTGGAGGAGTTCTTCCGCCGCCGCAGTGACGACCCGGCCCGCGTGAAGGTCGTCGAGTACGAAGTGATCACCGGCGGCTACAGCCGGGCGATGGCACGAGTGTGGATCGAGGACGCCACCGGCCGCCGCGGCTACGTCGTGCGCTCGGACCCGCCGCCCGGCCAGTCGATCATCGACACCGACCGGGCCCAGGAATGGGCCGTGCTCTCGGCTCTGCACGACTCGGGCACGGTGCCACTGCCGCCGCCGCGCTGGTTCGACGCCACCGGCGACGAGCTCGGCAGCCCCGCCATCGTGATGGATCTCATCGAGAGCGAGTCGTTGCTCAGCAAGGCGAGGCGCGAGGTCACCGACGAGCCCGACCTGGCCATGGCCGAGCAGCTCGGCGCCACTGCCGCCGGCGTCCACACGTGCGATGTGGGGGTGTTGCCCGACCACCTCGAGCGACCGACGTCGTGGGACGACTACATCGACCAGCGCATCGACCGCTGGGTGGACGCCGAACGGGCTCACGTCTCGTCCGATCCCGTGATGCGCTACGTCGCCAGCTGGCTCCGGGACAACAAGCCGCCGCCCATGCCGTTCGGCCTCGTCCACGGCGACTTCCAGATGGCCAACGTGCTCGTGGACCGAAATGGCGATTACGTCCTCATCGACTGGGAGCTCACCCACATCGGCGACCCGCGCGAGGACCTCGGATGGGGCGTCCTCGGCCTGGCGCTGCAAGCACCCGAGGTGGTGCTCGACGACGACGCGTTCTACACGAAGTACCGCGAGCTCACGGGCTTCACCGCGGAACAGGTGAACCCTGCCACCGTCGCCTACTTCACGGTGCTCGGGGCCGACAACGTGTTCCTCAGCGTGATGGAGCAACTGGCGGGCGTCGCCACCGGCGCCACGACGGCCATGATGGTGGCGTACATGTCGAACGCCGTCGTGGGCATGCACAACGAGTTCATGAAGGCGATCGACCTCAACGAAGCGATCCGGAGCGGGGCCCGATGATCTCCCAGCCGACCTCTCCCCAGCTGATCGAGGCGGCCTGCGCCGAGCTCTCCAGCAAGGTGGCCCCGTTCGTCACCGACCCCGCCGCCCGTGTGGTGCTCGACATGACGGTGGCGGTCCTGCAGGGCGTGGCTCGGCGGTCGGCCAACGAGCTGGCGTGGATGCGCGAAGAGGCCGATGCCATCGAGGAGGCGGCGCGCCGGTTCGTCGCCGACCTCCCCGACGCCGCCGCCTTGGCCAGCGCGCTGCAGGCCTACCTCGACGCCAAGTCGGATAGCCGCTACCTGGCCGACACTCTCGCCGCCTACGAGCGGGCCGGCGAGGTCCTGTCGTGCGCCATCGAGGCCGCGTACGCCGACGGCGACGCCGAGCGCAAGGCCACCGTGCGCCGGCTCGTCGACCAACGCATGGCCAACGAGAACGCCGTCATCGGCCAGTACGTCGGCGTCGGGCGCGGGTGACGGCGCGCGCTGTCAGTCGACGGGCGCCAGCACGACGCGCACGCCGAGGAGCCGGACGGGCCGGTCGAGCTGGAACCGGTCGAGGACGATCCGCGCCACTCGCACGACTTCGGCCGGATCGGTGGTCGGCTCCGGCAGCTTGCTGATCTTGGTCCGGGTGAAGAAGGCCGCCGATCGGACCTTGAGGGCCACGTGGGTGACCCGGCGCCCCTCGGCCACCACCGACTCGGTCACCTCGGTCGCCAGGCGAACCACGTGGGCGTCGATGTCGTCTCGCCGCGACAGGTCCTCACGGAACGTCTCCTCGCGGCTGCGGCCCTTCGCCACCTGCGGTGCATCGGTGACCGGGCCGCCGCCGGCGCCGAGACCGAGCATCCGCAGGTGCGGGCCGATGGTGGGGCCGAACCACTTCGCCAGCTCGGTGTGATCCGCCGCCGCCAGCTCGGCCACTGTCGCGATACCAAGGGCACCCAGGCGGTCGGCAGTGCGGTCGCCGATGCCCCAGACGGCCGTGACCGGGCGGTGACCCATCGTCGGCAGCCAGGTCTTCCACGTGAGCCGGGCGATGCCGCCAGGTTTGGCGAAGCCGGTCGCCGTCTTGGCCTGCAGCTTGGTCTCGCCGATGCCGACGGCACACGAGAGGCGCGTCTCGGCCCACACCCGCTCCTTGACGAGCCGGGCCAGTGCCTCGGGGTCGTCGGTGTGGGCGCCTACGAACGCCTCGTCCCAACCCCATACCTCCACCACGACCGGCAACGACCGCAACGTCGCCATCACGCGCGCCGACGCCGCCTCGTAGGCGGGACGATCCGACGGGAGGAATATCGCGTCGGGGCACCTGCGGGCCGCCTGCGCCAATGGCATGCCCGATCGCACGCCGAAGGCGCGCGCCTCGTACGACGCCGTCGCCACCACCTGACGGGGCCGGCTCGGATCGCCGTCACCGCCCACGACGACGGGCCGGCCCGCCAGCTCGGGTCGGCGCAGGACCTCGACCGCGGCCAAGAACTGGTCGAGGTCGACGTGGAGGATCCAGTCCTGCATCAAGACGGAAGGGACTCGCCGCCCAATCCGGCGCGGCGGGCGAGGACGATGGCGTGCGAGCGGTCGGTGGCGTGCACCTTGGCCAGCACATTGGAGACGTGGTTGCGCACCGTCTTGGGGTTGAGGACGAGGCGGCGGGCGATGGCCTGGTTGTCGAGGCCTTCGGCGATGAGCTCGAGGACGTCGAGCTCTCGTTGGGTCAGCTCGGGGAAGGGATGGGTGGCCGCGGCGCGCGACCGCACGTGGGCCAGCTGGCTGACCGCCCGCGCCAGCTCGTGGTTGAGCACGACGTCGTCGGCCGCGACCGCTCGTACGGCCTGCTCGACCTGATCCGGCCCCGCCCCCTTCACGAGGTAGCCCCGCGCTCCGTCGCGGAGGGCCGTGAGGACGGTCTCGTGATCCTCCGACATGGTGAGCACGATGACCCGGACATCGGGGTGGCGGGCGGCGAGCGCCCGGTTGACCTCGAGTCCCGAGCCGTCGGGTAGCCGGATGTCGAGCAGGACGACATCGGGCTCCGTGGCCGCCACCAGTGCCTCGACGTCAGCGGCCCGCTCGGCCTCGCCCACGAGTTCGATGCCGTCCATCTGCTCGACCGCCGCCGCCAGGCCGAGCCGGAACATCGGGTGGTCGTCGACGATGACGACGCGTAGCGACGTCACGGCAGCACGGCCGGCAGACGGACGTGGACGTGGGTGCCGTGCGGGACGTGGGCGGTGATCGTCATCGTCCCGCCGAGCTCGACGGCGCGCTCGCGGATGGCGACGAGCCCGATCCCGGGCGGCGTATCGGGCGCCAGACCGATCCCGTCGTCGACGACATCGATCTCGACGGCGCTGCCGGCTGCAATCTTGAGCCAGCACGTCGTGGCGGCGGCGTGGCGCACGACGTTGGTGACGGCCTCGGTGACGATGCGATAGGTGGCGACCTCGACGGCGGCCGGCAGTGACGTCTGCTGCGCGGGCACGTCGACGTGGAGCTCGACGGCGCCGTCGATGGTGCGCGCGAACTCCGTGACCGCACCAACCAGGCCGAGCTGGTCGAGTGCGGTCGGGCGCAGGTCGCGGACGATCCGCTTGACCTCGCCCACGGTCGTATCCACCTCGTCGGCGAGCCGGCACAACAGGCCGAGCGGAGCGCCGGCGTCGAGCCGGTCGCTGCGCTCGATCCGGCGGATCGCCGTCCGCAGGCCGAGCGAGATCCCGGTCAAGGCCGGCCCGAGGCCGTCGTGCAGATCGCGCCGGAGCCGGCGCCGCTCTTCTTCGCGTGCCGACACGACGGCGAGGCTGGAGCGACGCAGGTCGGCGGCGAGCCGCACCCAGCTGACGGCGAGGGCGAGCGGGACGGCGAGCTCCTCGAGCGTCGCCACGTCGCGAGGCCGCAGCGAGGCGGCGTCGGACCAGCCGACGGTGAGCCGGCCCACCACCTCGTCGTGGTGGCGGAGTGGCACCTCACGCGTCCGCACGGGCGTGGGCGTGCCGTGCAATGCGGCCCGGTCCCATCCGTCGGGGCGGGCGACGTCGATGGCCACGGTGTCGAGCCGCATCTCACGACCGAGGCTGGCGGCGAGGGCGGGCAGGAGGTCGTCGTCGCTGGCGGTGCTGACATGGGCGACGACTTGGCGCACGAGAGACAGGGCGTCGTCACGGGATCCGTAGACGAGGGCGTCGACGAGGGTGCGGATCCGCTGCCGGGCCGGTTCGGCCAGCAGCGCGATGGCACCGGTGGCCGCGACCAGGAACCACGTGGGGCCGTCGCCTCCGACGAGGCTGCCGAGCCCGGCGACGAGCCCGGTGTAGAGCACGAACACGGCGGCGGCGAGGAGTGCCCACTCGAGGAAGCGTCGCGACACCCCTTCGAGCGCCGACGGTTGCGTGCGGACGATCTCGATCATCGTGCCGACGACGAGAAGTGGGACGGTGGCCATGAGGAGGAGCGGCGGGATGACGTCGGGTGCGGGGAGATGGTCCTTCAACGTCGACCACGACGTAGGCACGACGGCCAGCCACGCCGCGACGGCGCCGGCGAGCATCCATGCGGGTAACGGGTCGTCACTCGTGCGCCGGCGATCGCGCCAGTCCAGTGCCAACAGGAGCACGGCGACGGTGGCCACGACGGCGACGGTCATGGTCGCAATGTCGCCGGCCCAATCGACGACGCCCCGAGCGGCGCCGTGCAGCTCGAGCGGGTTGGCGGGGAGCGGCTGAGGCCACTCGTCGGTGAGCCGCTCGATGGCGATCACCACGACGGCCGCGCCCGCGAGCGCCATGGCGGCGCGCACACGGCGCTCGTGCCGCCACGTCGGCGGCAACAGGGTCAGGAGCAGCGGACCCACCAGTACGGCTGATCCGACGGCCCAGGCCCATCCGAGGGAGGCGAGGCCGGGCCACGCCGCTTCCACCTGTTGGCCGCGGAGGTACCCGAGGTACTGCACCGCGACGGCACCGACGAGGCCGGCCACCGCGACCGTGGCGAACAGGGCGCCGAGGAGATGCTTCTCGCGCCGGCGGAGGAGGGCCACGCCGGTCGGGAGGTAGGCGAAGGCGACGACGAGCTCGGCGGCCAGCGACCAGTTCTGGTCGACCGGCTCGGGTCCGTCGTTGGCGGCGCGCAGGCCGACGATCACAGCGGCGACGGCGAGGACGGCGGCGACGGCCGCCAGCTCCGGCAGCCAGTGCCGCAGAGGCGACGTGGACCCTCGGGTGGTGGACGTGGCCGAACGATAGAGGCGCGCCCGTCCCAGCTGCACGGGTCGATTGTCCCGACATCGACCCGGGACGTGATCGGGACGCTCGCCCGCTGCGCCCGGGACGGCAGGCCGCTCACGCTCAGAACAGCTCCGGTTCCGCCGCCGGAGAACGCGAAAGGAGCATGCCATGCGCAGATCCGTTGCCGTCACCGTCGCCGCTGCCGGCACCTCGCTCGGCCTCGCGGCCGGGACCGTCCTCGCCGCCGCCGGTACCAACCCCGGCCCCGATCAGCAGTCGATGCTCACCGCCCGCAGCGTGCTGCCGGCCCTCTCGTTCCGGGACGGCTCACCGCCGTCGGGCACCTTCCTCACCGCCGACAACCTGCGAGTCGCCGCCGGCAACGGCGTCGTGCCGCCCCCGACGGGCCCCTTGTTCGCGTCCCAGCCGATCCAGGGCATCAGCGCGCTCGTCCCCGCCGGGAGCGGCGCGTGGTGGGCCCTGGCCGACAACGGCTACGGCACGCGGGACACGTCGGCCGACTGGCAGCTCGCCCTCTACCGCGTCGATCCCCGATTCGGGGCGACCAGCGGGCCCAAGGTGCTCAGCACCGTGGTCCTGAGCGATCCCGGCCGCAAGGTGCCGTGGACGATCGTGTGCGACCCCGGCCGGGGCGACCCCCTGCCGCCGCTGTCGTTCAACGTCCTGCCCGCCACCCCGCCGGCCGCGTGCGGGACGGACCCGTCGGCACGGCTCCTCACCGGCTTCGACTTCGACCCCGAGTCGATCGAAGTCGGCGCCGACGGCACGTTCTGGATCGGCGAGGAGTTCGGCCCCTTCCTCCTGCACGCCGACCGCCAGGGCCGGCTGGTCGAGCCGCCGATCTCGTACCCGGGCGTCAAGTCGCCGCAGAACCCCAAGCTCAACGTCCTGGGCGGCGAGCGGCCCACCGTCGCCGCGAGCCGCGGCTTCGAAGGCATGGCGATCAGCCCCGACCGGACCCGGCTCTACCCCATGTTCGAAGGTGCCGTCGGCGACGACGACCCGCAGGACGTCCGGATCGTGACGTTCGACATCGCGCGCCGCCAGTTCACCCGCGACGTCCACAAGATCCGACTCGAGATGCCGGGCGGCAAGGTGAACCTGGCCGCGCTGCACCTCACCGACGGCGTGACGCCGGCCTATCCCGGCACCGTCGCCCCGACGGGCACGGGCGGCGAGAGCGTGGCCGAGCTGACCGCCCTCGACGACCATCGCTTCCTGCTCCTCGAGCGGGACGGCAACGGTGACGGCGTCGACGCGCCGCGCCTCAAGAAGGTGTTCGTCGTCGACTTCGACCGAGACGACCGCAGCCCGGGGTACGTCCAGAAGACCGCCCTCGTCGATCTCATGGCCGTGCCCGACCCGAAGCGGTTGGGAGGCGACGGCGACTTCTTCCGGTTCCCGTTCAACACGATCGAGTCGGTCCACGTCGTCGACGACCACACGATCATCGTCGCCAACGACAACAACTTCCCGTTGTCCAACGGGCGGGCGCGGAGCCGAGCCGCCGATCGGAACTCCAACCTCGCACCTGACGACACCGAGCTGATCCTCGTCCAGGTGTCGACGTCGCTGCATCCCGATCCGCGCCTGTTGCCGCGCTGATGACACTGGCCACCACCTCTCGGGGCCGCGCCGGGCTCTCGGCCCGGCTCGGCTCCGGGCCGGACGCCGTCGGCCCCGCCGCCCTCGCCGCCGGTCTCGCCGCCGGTCTCGCTGTCCTCGCCAGCGTCCTCGGCTGGCAGGGTGCCGACGCCCCCAACTACCTGTTCCGTATCGAGCTGTTCCGCCAGGCCGGCCTCACCGTGTGGAACATGGCCTGGTACGGCGGGCACTACACCATCGGCTACAGCGCGCTGCTGCCCCCGCTCGGTGCACTGGTCGGCCCGGCCGTGTTGAACGTGGCCGCCGCCGTCGTGGCCTCGGTCTGCTTCGTCCGGTTGCTGCCCGCCGCGTCCGTCTCCCCGGGCCGGCGACGCGCCGCCGGCCTGCTGTTCGCGGCCGGCACGGTCACGAACATCGCCGTGGGCCGCCTGGCCTTCGCCCTCGGCCTGGCCCTGGGCCTCGCCGCCGTGCTCGCCGGCCGAGGCGGGAGGTGGCGGCTGGCCGCGATCCTCAGCGTCGCCACCACCCTCGCCAGTCCGGTCGCCGGCGCCTTCCTGGCCCTGGCCTGGGTGGCCGCCGCCCTGGCCGACGTCGGGCGACCCCCTCGCTCGCTGATGGCGCCGATGATGTGCAGCGCGCTGGCGCTCGTACCCATCGGTGTCACCGCCCTGCTCTTCCCCGAAGGCGGCACGTTCCCGTTCCGGTGGACCTCGCTCGTGGTCGTCCTGGCGGCCTGTGCCCTGGCGCTGGCGCTGGTCCCTCGCTCCCACCGAGCGGTGCGAGTCGGCGCCGCTCTGTACGCCGGCGCCGCCGTCGCCACCTTCGTCCTGGCGACCCCGCTCGGCGCCAACTTGGCCCGGCTGGGCATGTACCTGGCGGCGCCGATCCTGGTGGCCCTGGTGCCGCGCCGGCGGCTCGTCGCCCTCGCCGTCGCCCTGCCGCTCCTGCTGTGGTGGCAGTGGTCGCCCGCGCTCGACGGCATGCTCCGCGCCGGCGCCGACCCATCGAGCGACGCCGCGTACCACCAGCCGTTGATCGACTTCGTCGAACGACAGCCAGGCGTCGTGGGCCGCATCGAAATCCCGCTCACCGAGCACCACTTCGAAGCGGCCTACGTGGCGACGGCGGTCCCGCTGGCCCGGGGATGGGAACGCCAGCTCGACATCGCCGACAACCCGATCTTCTACGAGCCCGGTCTCGACGCCGACCGCTACCGCGCCTGGCTCGTCGACAACGGCATCCAGTTCGTCGCCCTGCCGGACGTGGCGCTCGACCCGTCGGCCGAGGCGGAGGCCGCCATCGTCACCAGCAACCCGAGCTACCTCCAGCCGGTCTGGCACAGCGACCACTGGCTGGTGTGGCGCGTGGTGGGGTCACCGGGGCTCGTGTCCGGTCCGGCGACGCTGGCCGCTCGCGATGCCGACCACCTCACCGTCGACGCCACTGGGCCCGGCGTCGTGCTGGTGCGCGTGCACTGGACGGCCTTCTGGTCGCTCACGGGCCCGGGCTGCGTGGCGCCGTCACCCGATGGCTGGACGCGCCTCCAAGTCAGCGCGCCCGGCCATCTCGTGCTGGAGCCGAGGCTCTTCGGCCCGGCCCAGCAGTGCGCGGGGTGATCAGTTCAGGTCGAGGAAGTTGGCCAGGTTGTCACGCATGATCTTCTTCACCGTGATGTCGTCGAGGCCCTTCAACTGGGTGGCGTACTGCACGGGGTCGGGCAAGCCTTCGGCGTGCGGGAAGTCGGAACCGAAGACAAGGACGTCGGGACCGACGATCTCCATCGGCCGTTGCACGTTCTCCTCCGGGAACGGCGCCACGACGAAGTGCTCCTTGAAGATGCGGCTGGGCCGCCCGGGCAGCTTGCCGTACTTGGGCTGGCGCCCGAGCAGCGCGGCGTGGTCCATCTTGCGCACGAGGTACGGCAGCCACGGGGTGCCGAACTCGGCGATGAGCACCTTCACGTTCGGGTAGCGCCCGAACAGGTTGTGGAAGATGGCAGCCGAGACGCTCTCCATGATGGGCCGGTCCGACCAGTAGGAGATCCACTGGAAGGCGTTGTACTCGGAGTACTTGGCCTTCGGGTCCTCGCCCCAGTCGGCGCCGTACCGGACGTAGCTGGCGCCGAGGTGGATGGCGATGCGCACCCCTGCTTCGTTGATCCGGGCCCAGAACGGGTCGAAGTAGGGCTCGAAGGGCGAGCGCCCGTTCGGCGCCGGCCCCGGGCTCAGGTTGATCATCTTGGCGTCCTGGGCCAGGCACCACTCGAGCTCCTTGACGGCGTAGTCGACGTCGTCGAGCGGCACGATGGCGGGCACGAAGATCCGGTTCTTGTAGGCGAAGCCCCAGTCGTCGTTCAGCCACTGGTTGAAGGCGTGGGCGACGGCGTAGCCAGCCTCCGTGTCGCCGCGGCGGAAGGCCGACTCGCTGGGCGCACCACCGGCGTGGACGACGGCGGCCTCGACGCCCTGGAAGTCCATCAGGCTGAGGCGCGGGTCCTTGTGCTCGAAGGCCGGGCGCATCTCGTTGTAGCGCTGCACGAGCTCGACGCGGCTGAGCGTGTCGAGGTCGCGCATCGGGTTCAATCGGTTGAGCATGGCCCCAGGGATGGGGATGTTGGCCTCCATCGCCGGAACCTCGGACATGTCGACGCCGCCGTGCCCGCCCTCGGGCACCGGGTGCTCACCCGTGGTCTTCCACTGGTGGGCCTCGACGTGCTTCTCCTCGACGATGTCCTCCTCGTTCTCGAGGGTGAACGATTCGCCGGGCATGAGGGCGCGATCGCGCATCTTGGGATCGAGGTAGCGGTCGATGGCATCGGACGTCGGATAGAAGTGGTTGTCGGCATCGACGACGCGATACGGCAGCTTCTCTTCCTTGTCGGCTAGATACACACCGCGGGTGCCGGTCAGCGCTTCTGTCGCCACGATGTTCCCCTTTGCAGAAACTGGTCTCAGTGCAAACGGACGATACCCTCACCTGATGGAGAAGGAGTATTTCGACGCCGCCCCCACGGACTGGGTGGCGCCGGGCGACACGGACCTGATCGAGGTCGACGGGTGGCCGGTGGGGCTGGCCAACGTGGACGGGACGTTCTACGCCTTCTCAGCCTTGTGCCCCCATCAGGGCACCAAGCTCGCCGGCCGGCCCCTCGAGGAGGGCTGCATCATCACGTGTACCGGCCACGGGAGCCGCTACGACGTCACGACC
>DASXAI010000565.1:0-7617 GCA_036406775.1 Acidimicrobiales bacterium | reverse complement strand
GACGTTCCACCGGAAGATGTCGCCCACGCTGATGTGGACGAGGTCGAAGGCGGCCGCCAGCAGCTTGGCCTGCGTTCCCTTGCCGCTGCCCTGCACCCCCATGATCACGTACTTGCGCACGATGTCGCCCCTGTCGCCTTCAGCCCTCGGCCGCCTCGCCGTCGGGACTGGCCAGCACGACGGCGTACCCGTCGCGGTCTCGGAGCCAGATCTCGCGGTGAGCCGGGCCGCCGGGGCCCTCGGGTGGGTTGCGGTGCGGCGCCAGGACGATCTCGGCCTCGAGCTGTCGGGAGCGCTCGACGGCGGCATCGAAGTCGTCGATCTCGAACCACAGCAGCACGCCGTTGCCGTACGGGAGTGCCGCCGGATCGCCGATGCCGCCGTGGTGGTGCTCCACGTCCCAGTTGTGCAACTGCATGATGAGGGTGCCGTCGGCGTCGACGAGGCGCTCGTACTCGCGACCGCCGTGATCGCTTCGGACGCCGAGAAGCCGCTGGTACCACCGGCTGCTGGCCTCGACGTCCTGCACGGCGATCAGCGGCTGGGGGCGCACGTCGGGTCATGGTAAGCGAGCTACGGTCGGCCCTCGTGCGGCACCGCCCGCCGTCGCTCGCTCTGCGCAGACTCCAAGGCTTCACCAAGGGTGCGATGAGCGACCGGTCACAGCCTGTTCCCATGCTTCGCGACGACATGCCCTTCACCCGGCGCCGGATCCTCCAGCTCATCGGGGGCGCCGGCCTGATCACCGTGGTCGGGTGTGCCTCGAACTCGAGCTCGTCCTCCGGCGCGACGTCCACCGCCGCCACGAGCAGTTCGGCCACGAGCGGCTCGGCCTCGAGCAGCGCCGCCACGACCGCCACGACCTCCGCCGCGGCCGCCGCCACCGACATCGAGCAGATCCCGGAGGAGACCGCGGGCCCGTACCCGGGCGACGGCTCCAACGGGCTCAACGTGCTGACCCAGGACGGCGTCGTGCGCGGCGACATCCGGTCGAGTTTCGGGTCGGCCAGCGGCGTGGCCGCCGGCGTCCCGACCACCATCAAGTTCACGGTCCTCGACACGGCCAACGGCGGGGCGCCCCTCGCCGGCGCCGCTGTCTACGTGTGGCACTGCGATCGGGAGGGTCGGTACTCGGGCTACTCCCAGGGCGTCACCGACGAGAACTATCTCCGCGGCGTGCAGGAGACCGACGCGTCGGGCGTGGCCACGTTCACGAGCATCTACCCGGCCTGTTACTCGGGCCGGTGGCCCCATGTCCACTTCGAGGTCTATCCGAGCCTGGCCGAGGCCACGAAGGCGGGTACGAAGCTGGCGACGTCGCAGATCGCGCTCACCGAGGACGTGTCCGACACCGTCTACGCCACCGACGGCTACAGCCAGAGCGTCCGCAACATGACGCAGGTCTCACTGTCGACCGACATGGTGTTCCGCGACGGCGCGGAGCTCGAGACGCCCACGGTCACCGGCTCGGTGACCGACGGCTACGTCGTGTCGCTGAAGGTCGGCGTCTAGACAACGATGGTGTCCATCGACGATGTGCGGCCGTTCGCCCTCAGCCTGCCGCGCTCGTACGAGGTCCTGGTGCGCGATCGGGTGAAGTTCCGCGTCGGTCGCATCGTGTACGTCGCCTTCTCCCGCGACGAGACCCAGATGGGCTTCGGCTTCCCCAAGGAGGAGCGGGCCGCCCTGGTGGCATCCGAGCCCGACAAGTTCCTGCTCCCGAGCCAGTCGGACATGCGCTACCACTGGGTCGAGGTGCGGCTGGCCGCCATCGACGTCGACGAGATGCGAGAGCTCGTCCTCGACGCCTGGCGCATGGTCGTCCCCAAGAAGGTCGCCGCCGCTTACGACGCCGCCCCGCCTATGCCGCCGATGTGACGGAAACTGACAACAGTTGTCGAATACCGTCACATCGACGGAGCGAGACGAGCGCGGACGGGCTCAGAGGCCGCGGAAGACCGGCGGTCGCTTCTCCGTGAAGGCGAGAGCCGCCTCTCGGTGGTCCTCGGTCTGACCCGTGCGGTTGTGGTGGGCCGCCTCCATGTCCATGCACTCGAGCAAGTCGCCGTTCATCGACCGGTTGAAGTTCTCCTTCATGTACCGGTAGGCGATGCGGGGGCCCTCGGCGATACGGCGCGCCCGGCTCATCACTTCGCCCTCGAGCTCGTCGTCGGGGAACACGCCGTTGACGATCCCGAGCCGCTCGGCCTCCGTCGAGTCGACCCGGTCCGAGAGGAAGTACAGCTCGCGGGCCTTGGCCGATCCGATGAGGCGGCTGAGGAACCAGATGCCCCCGTAGTCACCGGCGAAGCCGACCTTGGCGAAGGCGGTGGTGACGACGGCGCTCTGGGCCATGTAGCGGAGGTCGCACGCCAACGCCAACGACAGCCCGGCGCCGGCCGCCGGCCCTGGCATCCACGCGATCGTGGGCTTCGGCATCGACCACAACGTCCCGGACGTCGCCCGCTGCTGGAGTCGCTGACGATGGATCCGCTCGTCGAAGCTCAGGCGCCCACCGTCGGCCGAGGCCTCGGCCATGCCCTTCACGTCACCCCCGGCACAGAACGCGCCACCGGCGCCGGTGAGCACGACGCAGCCGACGTTGCTGTCGATCTCGAGATCGGCCAGGACGTGCGCCATGGCCTCGAGCATGGCGCCGCTCAGCGCGTTGCGCCGTTCGGGCCGGTTCATGGTGACCACGGCCACGCCGTCGTCGACTCTGGCCAGCAGATCCTCGGTTCCCGTGTCGATCGTGCCCACGACGCTCCCTTCGTCCCCCGTCGCCATCATGGTCGCCGCCTTCGACCATCGGCAACGCCGACCGGCCGGCCGTCGGGTGCTGACACACTGCGACGGTGCGGATCGACTTGTGCGGCGTCCGAGGCTCGATGCCCGCCGCCGGGCCGGCCTTCGCCGGCGTGGGCGGCAACACGGCGTGCGTCGCCGTCACGCACGACACCGCGTCGGCGCCGGCGCTCGTGATCGACGGTGGTACGGGCCTGCGCAACGTCGAGACGCTGACGGGCGGCATGCCGTTCGACGGCACGCTGCTGCTGTCGCACTTGCACTGGGACCACACCCAGGGCCTGCCGTTCTTCACGGCGGCCGACGATCCGGCGTCTCGCGTCGACGTCCGCCTGCCCGTGGTCACGGGTGCGCCGAGCCACGCCCTCGATCCCCTCATGGCGCCGCCGTTCTTCCCCATCACGCCGGCCGGCTTGCCGGGCAGCTGGCGGTTCGACGCCCTCGACGAGGGTCGCTTCGACGTCGAGGGCTTCGACGTGTTGGCGCGCGAGGTGCCGCACCAGGGCGGCCGGACGTTCGGGTTCCGCGTCAGCGACGGCCGGTCGTCGATCGCCTACGTGTCGGACCACGGGCCCATCGTCCTCGGCCCAGGGCCGGACGGGTGGGGTCCGTACCATCCCGCCGTGCGCGAGCTCGCCGACGGCGTCGACGTGCTCCTGCACGACGCGCAGTACACCGCGCCGGAACTGGCCGAGAAGCCCAACTACGGCCACTCGGCTGTCGACTACGCCGTCGCCCTCGCCGAGCGGTGCGCCGTGGGTCGTCTCGTGCTGTTCCACCACGACCCTTGGCGCACCGACGACGCCGTCGCCGCCATGGTGCGGCGCTTCCGCGACGGTTCGGTGGCGGTGGTGGCGGCCGTCGAAGGCGACACGATCACGCTCTGACGGCCGCCACGATCCGGCCGTGGGGCGACGGCCACTGGTACACGAGCCGCTCCTCCATGGAGAGCGACCGCCACTGGCCGAAGGCGGCGTCGAGCGCCTCGGTCACGGGTGTCACGCGGCCCGCGGCCCAGTGGTGGAGGTGTTCGCCGGCGAGGACCTCCGACGCCACGAGCTCGGCGCGGTGCGCCACGATGACGGCCCGCCCCGGCTTGGTGATCTTCCGCCCGGTGGTCTTGTAGGTGGCACCCAGTGCGAGCAGGCCCCAGAAGCCGTAGGTGTAGCCCGTCGCCGCCTCGATCACGTATTGAGCCAGGTCGTGCGGCAGCGACCGTCCGACCGCCATGTGGGTGCCCGGTACCACCGAACGCTTGGCGCGGAACGCCACCCAGGCGCACCCGGCCCGCTTCTCGCTCGGCTTGAAGAACTCCACACGCACGGCCACCACACTAGGGCTGACCTGCGGTGGAACTCTTGGGATTTGACCGGGCTACGTTCGCGCCATGGTCGCTGTTTTCGTCCACGGCGTGCCCGAAACCCCCCGAGTGTGGGACGGCCTGCGCCGGCACCTCAGGCGCACCGACACCATCGCCGTCTCGCTGCCCGGATTCGGTACGAACGTGCCGTCCGGTTTCGGGTCGACCATGAACGAGTACGCCGACTGGCTCATCGCCGAGCTCGAACAGATCGTCAAGGACGCCGATGGTCCCGTCGATCTCGTCGGCCACGATTGGGGTGGCGGCTTCGCCCTGCGGGTGGTGAGCATCCGGCCGGATCTCGTCCGCTCATGGGTGCTCGACGCCGCCGGGCTCGCCGCGCCCGACTTCGAGTGGCACGACTTCGCCAAGATCTGGCAGACGCCGGGCGAGGGCGAAGCCTTCTTCGACGGCCAGCTCGATGCACCCGTCGCCGACCGGGCCGCGCCCTTCGTCATGTTCGGGGTGCCCGAGCCGGCGGCCATCGAGATGGCCGAGGGTGTCGACAAGCGCATGACCGACTGCATCCTCCCGCTGTACCGCTCGGCCGTGTCGGTGCGTGACGAGTGGGGCCCCGACTTCGTCGACATCCCCAAGCCGGGTCTCGTGCTCGTCCCCACGAACGATCCGTTCCTGTCGGGCACGTCGGCCACACAGGCGGGTCGACGGGCCGGCGCCGAGGTCACGGCGCTCGACGGCCGGGGCCACTGGTGGATGCTCGAAGACCCGGCGGGCGGGGCGCGGCTCCTCGAATCGTTCTGGTCCTCGGTGTGAGCCACTCGCAGTACCACTTCGATCCCAGTAGCTACGAGGCGATGGTGACGGCCGAGGTGCCCGGGTACCACCGGCTCCAGGCCGCCGTGGCTGAGGCGGCATCGGCTTGCCCGGCCGCCCGCATCCTCGATCTCGGCACCGGCACGGGCGCCACCGCCAGGGCGGTGCTCGCCGCCCAGCCGAACGCCCAGCTCGTCGGCGTGGACGAGAGCACCGACATGCTGGCGGTCGCCCGCAGGGTCCTGCCGGCCTCGGCCGATCTGCGCGTCGGGCGGCTACAGGACCCGCTGCCCGCGGGGCCGTTCGATGTCGTCGTGTCGGCCCTCGCCGTCCACCACCTCGATCGGGTGGGCAAGGCCGACTTGTTCCGCCGCGTTGCGGATGTGTTGGTGCCGGGCGGCCGCTTCGTCCTCGGCGACGTCATCGAGCCCGTCGACCCGGCCGACGTGGTGACCCCCATCGACGGCGTGTTCGATCAGCCGAGCCCCGTCGCCGACCAACTGGCGTGGCTGGCCGATGCGGGCCTCGACGCCGAGGCCGTGTGGGTCGAGCGCGACGTGGCCGTGCTGGTGGGCGTGCTCCCGCTGGCGTCGTGACCAATGCCGCTGCCGTCCTGGCTGGCGCACTTCAACCGAGCGGTGACGAACCGCGTGACGCGGCTGGTAGCGGGACACCTGCCGGGCTTCGGCATCGTCGTCCACGTGGGCCGGCGGTCGGGGCGGCGCTACCGCACGCCCGTGAACGCCTTCCGCCGACCAGGCGGGTACGTCATCGCGCTGACCTACGGCGAGGTCGCCGACTGGATCCGCAACGTCATGAGCGCCGGCGGCTGCGAGCTGGAACGGCAAGGCCGGCTGGTGACGCTGACGGCCCCGCGCATCGTCGCCGACCGGCGCGCCGAACTGGTGCCGGCGCCTGTACGGCCCATCCTGCGCGTCATCGGCGTCGATCACTTCCTCGAACTCGACCTCGCCGGTAGCTAGGTCACTGGGTCAACCCGAAGCGCACGCCACCGACCAGCACGACGTCGCCGTCGACGGTGAGGCCGCGGTCGGCCGCCGCCGCGACGAGACGGTCGCGATCGGCCACCACGAGATCGACGCCACCGAGGCCCTCGCCTCGCCCGTCCTGATCGGCGACGAACCGGATGCTGGCGTTGTCGAGGGCCAGCGCCGTGCGCCCGTCGTCGTCGGCGGTCACGGGCACCTCCAGGATGTCGCTCCACCGTTGGGCCAGCCCGCTCGGGTCCGGCGCCTGGATCTCGGCCGCCGCGATGCCTCGCACCACGTCGGTGCGCACGGCGTCGTGCCACGCCGGGCCGGCCGGCATCCACGGGCCGTTCAGGTCCTCGCCGCCCAGTTGCTCGTCGACCTCGAGGAAGCTGCCGCCCGTGTCGCGGGGGTGGAGCTGCATGATCACGTAGCTGCCGTCGTCGTGCTCGAGCACGGTGCGGATGCCGAGCTCGTCGACGCGGGCCTTGCGCGGCCCGTGGTCGTCGGCCTGCAGGATGACCATGTAGCCCCCGTCGCCGTGGCGTCGCTCGAGGTAGCGGCCGCCGGCCGTGCCGTCCTGCACGGGCGCCACGATCTCGAGGAACTGCTGGCCGACGGGGAGCACCGCGTTCTCGAGACCGAACGAGGCCACGCTCGGGTCGCGGTAGGCGACCTCGAGGCCGAAGACGCCCTGCACATCGGCGAGGACGGGCGCCAGCTCGTGGGCGACGAGGGCGATCTGGCGCAGCCGGAGCCACACGGCGGTCAGCCGGGCCGGCCCGGCGGGGCGAACTGGGGCGGCCGGCGCTCCACGAACGAGGCCACGCCTTCCTTGGCGTCGGGATGGTGCAGCGCCTCGTGCGTGAGCCGGTCGGCTTCCTGGAACCCGGCGTCGGCGGGCAAGGACAGGCCGCGGTACACCATCTGCTTCATGACGGCCACCGAGCGGGCCGACACGTTGGCGGCCAGGTCGTCGATGTACCGGCACGCCGTGTCGACCACCTCGCCGGCCGGTACGACGCGGTCGACGAAGCCGATCCGGTAGGCCTCCTCGGCGTCGAAGCGACGAGCGGTCCACAACAGGTCGAGGGCCCGGCTCGGACCGACGAGGCGCGGGAAAAGCCAGCTGGTGCCGTGCTCGGCGACCAGGCCGCGTCGGGAGAAGGAGGTGGTGAAGAAGGCGTCGGTCGACGCGAACCGCAGGTCGCACATCATGGCCAGCACCAAGCCGCCGCCGGCCGTGGGTCCGTTCACGGCGCCGATGACGGGCTTGGGGATGTTGAGGAGGAAGCTGAAGAGGGCGGGCAGGTCGCCTTCGAGGCGGGTGATCTCGGGCACGTCGCCCTCGGCCGAACGCGCCAGGTCGCCCGTGTCGAGGCCGGCGGTGAAGGCGCGGCCGTTGCCCGTGATCACGAGGCCGTACACGTCCGGGTCGTCGGCGGCGGCGGCCGCCGCCACCCGCAACGCCTCCACCGTCTCGCCGGTGAAGGCGTTGAGCCGGTCGGGCCGGTTCAGTTGGAGGACGGCGGCGGCGCCGTCGGCCGAGGAGAGGACATCCGTGGAAGTGCTCACGGCGCGATCCTCTCACCCGCGCCGGGGTTCCCTCGCCGCCGGTGGCTGTGTACGATCGAGGGCCACCTGGAGAGGTGCCGGAGTCCGGTCGAACGGGGCGCCCTGCTAAGGCGT
>DASXAI010000564.1:0-5887 GCA_036406775.1 Acidimicrobiales bacterium | reverse complement strand
CGCGGCTATCTGCGGTGTGGTCGGTTTCGTCACGGCGTTCCCGGCGCTGAAGCTCGGGCCGTTCGCAGTGGCCGTGGTGACGTTGATGTACGCCAACGTCGTCATCGATCTCACGTTGCACTTCACGTCGTTCACGGGCGGCGGCTTCGGCATCCAGTCGAAGGCCCTGGATTTCACTCAGGTGGAGTTCTGGTATCTCGTGGGCGGCTTGGCCATCGTGTTCATGCTCGGCCACCGCAACCTGATCCGCAGCCCGTTCGGCCGGGCCCTGATGATGGGGCGCCGCAGCGAGCCCGTGGCGGCGTCGCTGGGCATCTCGAGCGGACGTTTCAAGCTGGCGTCGTTCGCGGTCTACTGCGCCCTGTGCGGTGTGGCCGGCGCCATGTACCAGATGATCCAGGGTCCGATCTCGAGCGAGTCGTTCGACATCGGCATCTCGATCACGGTGCTGCTGATGGTGGTGCTCGGCGGTGAGGCCACCGTGAGCGGTCCGTTCTTCGGTGCCCTGGTACTCACGCTCATCCCGCTCATCTTGAGCCAGGCCGTCACCGGCGGCGGTCCCGTGCGCTCGATCATCTACGGGTGCGTGCTGCTGGCGGTGGTGCTGATCGTGCCGGGCGGCCTCGCCGCCATCGGCCGGCTGATCAAGGCTCGCTCCCGGCGCCTGGCGCAGCGCAACCAGAAGGGCGCCTCGGTATCCCGAGCATCCACGGAGCGCCCGATCGACTTCGACCGGCTCGACGCCATCATCACCCACGTCCACGAGCCCGCCGACCTCGAAATCGACAACGTCTCCAAGGCGATCGGCGGCCTCAAGATCCTGCGCGAGATGTCCTTCAAGGTGGAGCCCGGCACCATCCACGGGCTGATCGGTCCCAACGGCTCGGGCAAGACCACGCTGCTCAACTGCATCAGCGGGCTGACGAAGATCGACGACGGGCGCGTCCTGGTGGGCGGCGTCGCCCTTCCGGGTCACGCCGCTCGCAACGCCCGGGCGGGGCTGGGACGGACGTTCCAGACCGTCCTCGTCTCCGAAGCCGACAGCGTCCGCGACAACCTTCTCGTGGGTGTCGACGCCCACCGCCAAACCGACTACGTCTCCTACACGCTGCGCCTGCCCTGGGCCCTCAAGGAGATGCGCCGCAGCGGCGACGAGACCGAGGCATGGGCGTCGGCCCTGGGCCTGGCCGCCGTCCTGGACCGGCCGGTGAGCTCGCTCACGCCCCGCCAGCGTCGCCTGGTGGAAGTCGGGCGGGCCCTCGCCACCAGGCCGCGTGTGATGCTCCTCGACGAGCCGGCCGCGGGGATGACCGGGCCCGAGCTCGACGAGCTCGAGCGGATGATCCGGCTGATGCGCGCCGCCGGGATCACCGTGCTGCTGGTGGAGCACCACGCCGAGCTCGTCATGAGGTTGTGCGACCGGGTCACGGTCATCGACGTCGGCCGCGTACTGATCACCGACGAGCCCGCCACGGTGAGCCGCGATCCCGCCGTGGTGGCCGCCTATCTGGGTGACGAGCTGACAGAAGCAGAGGTGTCGTGATGCTGGTGGCCGAGAAGCATGTCACGGGCGGGCGGCTCGACGTCGAGGGTCTGCGGGCCGGCTACGGCGGCGTGGACGCCCTGCGGGGCGTCGATCTCGCCCTCGAGGCGGGCCAGGTCACCGCCGTCATCGGGCCCAACGGCGCCGGCAAGTCGACCCTGCTGCGTTGTCTCACCGGTCTCATGCGACCCCGGGCCGGCACCGTGACGCTGAACGGGCAGCGCATCGACCGTCTGTCGTCGGGCAAGATCGCGTCGCTCGGCATCTGCCAGGTGCCCGAAGGGCGGCGCCTGTTCGGCAGCCAGACCATCGCCGACAACCTCATGGTGGCGGGCTGGGTCCAGCGCCGCAACCGCAAGACGTTGGCAGGCGACTGCGAACGGATCTACGAACGCTTCCCCATCCTGGGCGAGCGCCGCAACGAGTTCGCGGCGTCACTGTCGGGCGGCGAGGCCCAGATGCTCGCCATCGGCATGGCCCTCATGGCCCGGCCGACCCTGCTGCTGCTCGACGAACCGTCCCTCGGCCTGGCCCCGATCATGGTGACGCGCATCCTCGACGTCGTGAAGGAGCTCGTGGCCGAAGGCGTCACCGTGCTCCTCGTCGAGCAGATGGTGCACAAGGCACTTTCCATCGCCGACACGGCCTACGTGCTCAGCCACGGCCGGGTCGTGCTGTCGGGACCGGCCAAGGAACTCGTCAACGCCGCCGCCGTCAAGGACGTCTACCTGGGATCCAGTTGATGGCCCGACCCCTCCCGCTGCTCACCTTCCAGAACGAGTTCTTCTGGACCAGCGGCGCCGACGGCGTGCTCCGCTTCCAGCGCTGCGACGACTGCGGCCGGCTGCAACACCCGCCCCAACCCATCTGCTGGCACTGCCGATCCACCAACCTCGACGTTGTCGCGGTGTCCGGCCGCGGCACCCTCGTGAGCTTCACCACCAACCAACAGCCCTGGATCCCCGGCTTCCCGCCGCCCTACATCGTCGGACTCGTCGCCATCGACGAGGACCCCGCCGTCCGGCTCACCACCAACATCCTCGTCGACGACGCCGACTCGCTGCAGCTCGGCCAGCCGGTGCAGGTCCAGTTCGAGGCGGCCGGCGACGTGTGGGACCCGCTCTTCGCTCCCGTGGAGGGCGAGCTCCACCCGGCCGACACCGGCGAGATGGACATCGAGCCGCTGCTCCAGTCGATCCGCCCCATGGTGCGCACCGACAAGTTCGAAGAGCGCGTCGCCATCACCGGCGTCGGCTCGTCACGGATCGGGCGCAAGCTCATGGTGCCGCCCCTGGCGCTCACGATCGAGGCGTGCCAGCAGGCCGTGGCCGACGCCGGCCTCACCCTCGACGACATCGACGGCCTGTCGACGTATCCGGCCGGCGGGCCCGACGGCGGCTTCTCCGAAGGCGGCATCACCGCCGTCGAAGCGGCGCTGCGGATCCGCCCGACCTGGCACAACGGCGCGCCCGAGACGTGGGGCGCCGACGGCTCCATCGTGGCCGGCATGCTCGCCGTGGCGGCGGGACTGTGCCGCCACGTCCTGTGCTTCCGCACCGTCTGGCAGTCGTCCTACGGCGAGGTCGCCAAGACCGGACGCACCTCCGCCGGCAGCGGCCGCGCCACCGGCCTGGCCGAGTACCTGCTGCCCTTCGGCGCCCAGCCCGTGAACACCGTGGCCATGGCGGCCCGCCAACACTTCCACCGGTTCGGCACCACCCGCGAGACGCTCGGCTGGATCGCCCTCAACGCCCGTGCCAACGCCGCCCTCAACCCCACCGCCGTGTTCCGCGACCCGTTGACGATGGACGACTACCTCGCCGCCCGCATGATCAGCGACCCCCTCGGCCTGCTCGACTGCGACCCGCTGTGCGACGGCTCGATCGCGGTGGTCGTGTCGGCCATCGACGTGGCCCGGGACCTGGCCCACCCCCCCATCCTCGTCGAGGCCATCGGCAGCCAGATCGTCGAACGCATGGAATGGGACCAAGGCGTCCTCACCCACGAACCCCACGTCATCGGGCCGTGTTCCCACTTGTGGACGCGTACCTCGCTGCGGCCGGCCGACGTCGACATCGCCGAGCTCTACGACGGGTTCTCGTTCAACTGCCTGTCGTGGATCGAAGCGCTCGGCTTCTGCGGCATCGGCGAAGCCAAGGACTTCCTCGACGGCGGCAAGAACATCGCCCGAGAGGGCGGCGTCGTCGCCGTGAACACCCACGGCGGCCAGCTCTCCCACGGGCGCACCCACGGCATGGGCCTCGTGCAGGAAGCCGTCGTCCAACTGCGAGGCGACGCCGGCCAACGCCAGGTGCGCGACGCCGAAGTCGGCGTCGTCAGCTCAGGCGGCCTCACCCCCGGCGGCGTCATCCTCCTGCGCCGAGGGTAAAACGCGATCGTGCCCGGCCCTGAGGCCGGGCACGGATCGGTCAGTCGGTGCGGAACGTCAGCCGCTGGTCGTGCTGGTGCTACCGCCCGAGCTCACGCTCGTCTTGGCGGCGTCGAGGAAGCCGTCCTTGATCGTGCCGGGCTGGGCCCAGCCCACGTCGTTGGCGGTGAAGCCGTTGTGGCGCTGCGGCGTGAATGTGTAGTCAGCCCGCAGGCCACCCTTGTAGCCGTTGGTCTCGATCCACTTGGCCAGCGTGGGGCCGTCGGTGGTGTGGTTGGCCTCGACGGCGGCCTTGAAGATGGTGAACCAGTCCTGGGCCGCGGCGACCGGGTTGAACCCGAGGGCGGCCAGCTGGTTGTACTTGTCATTGCCGAGCGCCGCCTTGATGTTGGTGCGCCACTTGTCGACCGTGCTGGACACCGGGTTCACCTCGCCGAGGCCGTAGCCGCTCGACTGCCAGGTGGACACCCAGTCCTTGTTCGAGGTGGCGGCAGCAACGGTGCCGACGCCCATCGACGAGTTGCCCATCAGGATCGGATGGAAGTCGGCCTCGTCGAACGCCTTGACGATGTTCACTTCGTCAGCGGGCGCGATCGACGCAATGTAGACGAGCTTGGTGCCGGAGTCCTTGAGCTCCTGGACCTGGTTGCCGAAGTCGAGGTTGCCCGGCTGGAAGGAGACGTCCTTGGTGATCGTCATGCCGCCCTGCTGGGCCGCCGCCGTGACGGCGTCGACGTACGGCTTCGAGCTGGCGTCCTGCGACTCGAGGATGGCGAACTCGTTCAGGCCGAGGGCCTTGATCCGCGGGATGGTCGCCGCCGCCTGCGTGGGCCGGTCGAACTCGTTGGAGAAGGCGTACGGATAGGTCGCGCCGTCGCCGCAGGACGGGCAGCCGCTGAGGCTCAGCTGCAGCACCTTGGCCGCCGTGGTGAGCGGGAGCTCGGCGTTGGCCACCGCCGTGAAGTTGGTGCCGATGATGACGTCGACCTTGTCGGAGTCGAGCAGCTCGTGCACCGCCGCCGCGCCGGCGGTGGCGTTGCCCTGGTCGTCCTTCGAGATGATCTGGTACGGCCGCCCGTCGATCTTGTCGTTGCCCGGCATCTTGGGCTGGGCGTTGATGATGTCGAGATACTGCGGCGTGGCGAACGTGCCCGACAGCGGCAGCAGGACGCCGATCTTGATGGGTGTCTGGTTGGCGTTGGCCGTCGTGGCGGCGGCGGCGGCCGCAGTCGTAGCTGCGCCCGTGGTGGTGGCCCCGCTGGCCGCGGCGGTGGTCGCCGCGCTGGCGGCGGTGGTGGCCGCCCCGCCTGCGGTGGTAGTCGCACCGGAGCTGGACGAACTGTTGTCAGACCCACAGGCGGCCGCAACGAGCACTGTGGCCAGTGCGAGCGCGCCGATGGGTGCACGCCGGATGATGCTCACAGGTTCCCCCTTCGATCTACCGTTTGGTAGACAGTAGAACGGCCCATCTCACCACCGCAAGCGCAGTGGGAAGACGGCCTTGTACCCAATACGTTCCGGCGACGGTAACCGGCGGAGGCCAGCGATCACCGTCACTCGACCGCTCAGCCGACGTGCGGCAGCACGTCTTGCTCGACGAGGCGGAGGCTCTCCCACGCCAGTTCGGGCGCGATGCCGCCCATGAGCGGATGCAGAACGAGTCCACCGTCGCGCCGGACGATTTCGATGCACTCCTGCGGGTCGACCACGAGGTAGCGGCCGCTCGTGCGCAGCGACTCGGCGTCGACGAGATCGGGCACGACCCAGTCGGAACGCACGGCGTCGTCCTGCCAGGACGCGTATGTCTGGGCGTCGTAGAGCGCGTGCCGGGCGACCTGCTTCCAGGCCGCCTCCGGATCCTTGGCCACCATCACGAACCCGGGTCGGGCCGGCCGGTCGCCGAGCCCTTCCACCGAACCTTCGAACCCGACGACGGCGCATTCGTCGCGGTACGC